>JAAKFN010000046.1 GCA_011065045.1 Candidatus Anoxychlamydiales bacterium | reverse complement strand
AAAAACCTCCTATAGATCAAATCCCTAAACCATCTTTATCTACCAATGAGCCTTTTAAGAAAGAACCTCTAAAACAAGAAAATAAAGATCCAAAACAAGAAAACAAGCATCAATATGAAAAAGTGAATTTTAGTTTATCGAAAACTAAAGATATTAAAGTTATAAATACAAAAGAGCAGTCTCACTACGATACTCTTTTAAAATTCACCCAAGTTGAATTAGATGCGATAAATAAAAATTAAAAAGGAGAATTTATTATGGGCGGCGGATTTTCTAAAATGAAAAAACAAGCAAAAATGATGCAAGAGCAAATGGAAAAGATGAAAGAGGATCTAAAAAATAAATTAGTTGAAGGCACAGCCGCTAATGGTCTTGTAAAAATAACGCTATCTGGTGAAAAAGAGCTAAAAAAGATAAAAATTGATCCTGAATGTGTAGATTCATCTGATGTTGAGGGTTTAGAAGATCTG
Source organism: Candidatus Anoxychlamydiales bacterium (assembly GCA_011065045.1). Classification (GTDB taxonomy): domain Bacteria; phylum Chlamydiota; class Chlamydiia; order Chlamydiales; family SM23-39; genus JAAKFX01. Next base: position 11,015 of record JAAKFN010000046.1, on the reverse strand, counting down.
ATTATGCAAGCTCACATGGATGCTTTTAAAAAATTAGAAGCAGAAGATAATAATTTAGACTTTCCAATGAGTGGTATGCTAGGACTTTAGAAATTTAGTTCTTATCTATACAAAAAATTATGATTTCTTAGATATTGGCTTTAGCTCAGTTTTGATTTTTTCATAGATCTTACTAGTTTCTTGAAGATGACTAATTAATATTATATTTTGATATTTTTCACACTGAGCTTTTTCTAACTTAGTAGTAACAACCCATGAAGGAGGCTTTTTTGCTCCATACACTCTAGCTCCTTTTTCAATTAGCATTTCAACAGCTTTTGGATGAAAAGTAAAATCTAAAACACTTCTTGTAATTTTTTCATCATAGCATATTAATTTAATAGGCTCTTCTGTATCAATACAATGCTTTTCCAACCATGAAGTAATATCTTTTTCGGTTAAAATACTATGAAATTTTAATTTATCTTTTTCTTCTGGCCATTGAATCTCTTGGGCATGCATATGAAAAATATTTACATCGGCATTATTTTCTAAAAGCATCTGTAAAAGCTTTAGTTCATCAAAACAATCTTCACCAACTTTAATTTTTTCACATATCTCAGTCAAAGCGGTAGACCCATCTTCGAATCTAAAATTAGGATCAGCTCCTTTTTCAATTAGCATTTCAGCAATTTTAAGTTGATTTTCATTCTTTAAATCTCCACAAATATCAAATAACGCTTGGTGAAGAAGATAAGGATAAGAGCTGTGTATTTTTTGGAAGGTTTCTTTAATTTCTTCTAAATCATCTTTAAAAGAATTAATTTTTTTTGGGGAACAAATATCTCCAAATTTTATTACATCTGCAACAGATAGTTTTTCTTCAACCGGAGGAGCTACAAGAAATTCTAGTTTTACACTTTCGTTTTTTTCATTTCTATAAACACAAATACATCTTTTTTTTAACAAATCAGTTTGCTTTGTTTCTTCTTTAGGATCTAAATGAATTAAATTACTTAACTTTAAATCCTCATCACTTCTATTTGTATTTTTTTTTAATGTAGAGACAAGCAATTCTTTTCCTTCAAAAAACTTTAAATCTAATAAATCGCTTAAACGAATTTTCGTGTATCCATCAATAATGCAATCCACATCTTTTGCACCTTTCTCGATTAAAAACCCAACAATTTTTATACTTTCATCACTAAGATCGGTTTTACTTTTAAGAACATGATAAAGAGGTGGACAATTTAATGTTCCTAATTTATTTGGATCAGCTCCGTTTTCCACTAGCAATTCTACACACAAATGACTTGTAGCTATTTCCAAAGGTAATACACCATAAACATCTGGAATATTTGGATCTATTGTATTTTGTAAAAGGATTCTTAAAACAGCTAAATTAATTTCTCGTGATCTGAGTTTGTTGCTAGATAATAAAGCCATTACATAGTTTTGTTCATCTTGATTTTTATAATCTTTTTGAATGTTTTTCTTAAAGAGCAATTCTACATATGGAAGATCTTTTTCTTGAACATCACTTAGACAAAAAACCATTAAACTTTGAGATAAAACCAATGATAGTTCATCTAAATTAAACTCTAAATCTAATTTATCTAAAATTTCTTTAATTTTTGTTATGCTAAAAGCTTTATTAGCAGCTTCAAGATCTTTTTTAAAATCCTCTTGATTATATCGACTAAAATATTTTGTCAAGTTTATAAGAGGAGGCCAATAAACTGCTGTCATATAATCTCTCAAAAAATTTAAATTTTAAAAAAAACTTTAAATCGTTTAAAAATTTCTAACAAGAACAAAAAGAAAAAATTATTTAAAAATTTTAGAACAATTGAGCGTTTTTCAAGCTTACAGAAAAGTTTTTCAAACCAAGAGCATATAATTTTTCCATGATTTTTTTATCAGCGATCATTTCCCCACACAAAAATGTAGGCTTTTTTACATCATTAGCAGCTTTTATTATCATAATTAAGAGTTTTTCTAGCGCTGGATGAAAATCTTTTAAAGAGATTGTATCAGATGCAAAAGTGTATCTTGAAAGATCATTAGTACCAATTGATAAAAAATCAACTTCCTTTGCTATTTCATCTACCATTAAAGCCGCTACAGGAGTCTCTATCATCGATCCTATTTTTATAGTAGACGGAGATATTTTTAGCTCTTCTTGCAAGGATTTTATGATTTTTTTAATTTCAATTATCTCAGATAAATCCTTTACAAAAGGAATGAGAAGATAGACATTTCCAAAAAGGCTCGCTTTTAAAATAGCTATTATCTGATCTTTTAAAACCTTTTGATTTTTTAAAAGTAGAGCGGCCCCTCTTGTAGAGAAAAAGCAAGTTTTATTGCTCTTGATAATATTATAAAAATTCTTATCTGCACCTAAATCAAAAAGACGTATAACAAATGGGCGGTTTTTTAAGTTTTTAGCTGTTTTTTTATAAACATCTAACTGCTCTTTTTGAGAAGGTATCTGTTTTTTAAAAAATAAAAGCTCTGTTCTAAGTAGACCAATTCCAGATATTTTTTTATCGTTTATTTCATCTAACTCATCTAGAGAGGAAATATTCACAAAAATATTTATATCTTTTTGAAGTTTAATTTTTTCTTTTGCTTGTAACGATTCTATAAGAGCTGGAGCCTTTTTATATCTTTCATATGTATGTTTTGTTGGATTAATGATCACCCTACCTTTAAGTGCATCCACTATCATATCTTGCATATTGATATTTTTTATTTTTTCAATATCAATATTGGATACAAATGGAATGTTTTTAGATCTAGCAATTATCGCTGCATGAGAGCCATAGCTAGTTATTACACTTATAAACGCTGAGACTTTTGATGAGTCTGTCTCAAAAATATCTGATGGGATAATTTCATCTGAGATAATTATCGATTTTCTTTCTACGCTTTGTAACAGTTCTTTCTTTGAAGATTTTATATTTCTTAAGACCCTTTTAAATACATCAGAGATGTCTAAAACTTTTTCTTTAAAAAAGGGATCTTTAATCCTGTTTTTATATTCATCTAGCAAATCTTTTAAAATTTTGTGAATACTTTTACTCTCTTTTTTTATTCTATTTTTAACCTCACTTAAGATAACAGGATCTGATAGGATCTCTAAGTGGGTATTTAAGATATCAAAAGTTATTTTAAGTTCATCATTAGCGAAGTTTTTTTTGATTTCTAAAATCTCTTTTTTACTTTTTTTAATAGCCTTTTCAAACTTTAAAATTTCTTGATCTATATCTTTTTTAAGATAAGTGTTTTCTTCAAAAATATTTTGAGAGTTCAAAAAGATTGGTTTGCCAAAGCCAATACCTTGAGATAATATTTGAGCAGGCAAAATAATTTCATCAGCTTGTGGCATTTTCCTCTCCAAATCTTTTTTCAAATTTTTTTGTTAGTTTTTCCATAAGCTCTTTAGCATTTGGACCATCAATTGTAACAATAATTTTAGCATTTTTTTTTGCAGCAAGCATTAAAATACTCATGATACTCTTTGCGTTGATTGTCTCTTTTTTGTAATAGAAACTAACTTCACATTTTGTGTTTTGAAATAACTTTACAATTTTAGCTGCAGGTCTGATATGCAAACCTAAATCATTTTTAACTTTTAAGGTTTTAGTTAGTTTCACTTATACTTATTTTCCTTTTTGCAAGCTTCTCAAGCAATTTCATATTAAATTCTTTAGCAGAATGATAACCACTACTTTTTAATCTTTGATTGAGCGTTAAAGTCTCTATTAGTAGAACTACGTCTCTACCAGGATTTACAGGCACTAGATGAAAAGGAATATTTACTCCTAAAATATCTGTGTAATTATCCTTTAGCCCCGTTCTATCATAAAAATGATTTGGATCAAACGGCTCTAATTTAATAACGATATCTAAAACAATATCCCGCCTGACACACAGTGCGCCATATAGATGAGCAACATTTATAATGCCAATGCCTCTAACTTCCATTAAGTGTCTTGTAAGCTCTGGACCTGACCCTACAAGAGAGGCTTCATCTTTTTTTCTAATTTTAACAACATCATCAGAGATTAATCTATGTCCTTTTTCTAACAGACCTAAAGCGGCTTCGCTCTTTCCAACAGAGGACTCTCCTTGTATTAAAACTCCCATTCCAAAAACTTCAACTAATGTACCATGCATTGTTATGGTTGGAGAAAACTCATAGCTCAAAGCGATAATCATCTTACTAATGAGACCCATAGTTTCTATCTCAGATCTAAAAAGGGCAATCGAATTTTCTTCGCAAACTATTTTCAATTCTTTTAAAGGGATTATTTTTTTAGAAACGATAACTGCAGGAGTCTCTTTTGTTAAAATTTCTCTAAGCCTTATTAGTCTTTTCTGAGGATCTAAGTCTTTTAGATATTGAATCTCGCCTTTTCCGATAACTAAAATTCTATAAGATTTATAATTCTTAATATATCCGGTTAGGCTAAGACCTGGCCTGTGAACTTCTGGTTTTTTTATTCTTTTTTTTAAGCCTGTTTCTACAGCAAATAGTTCTATCTTTAAACTGTTTTTATATTTCTTATAAAAATCTTCAACTCTATAAATCATTCAAAATCCATTATTTCTAAATAAAACATCAGCCAATCTAAAAAAGTTGGAAAGCTCAAACTTTCACCTAAACTATCTTTATAGTTTGAAATAGTACTATCCACATAAGAAAAACTCACATTTCCCATCTCTGAAATTGGATACCAAGAAGCTAAAAAGCATTGAAAATCCATCTGATCATAGCTTTGGTAAAAAAAGATAAGATCTTTAGGATCTATAAAGCTTGGGCCTGACTTAATTGTTTTATTTTGAGATTTTATAAGTTCTCTTAAGTGATTTGTGATTTCAAAAATATTTTCAGCTTCAATTATTCCTGTATCTGAATTTTTAGCAAAACCAGAGTGTATTTTTAAAAATTTTAAAAAGTCTCTTGGCAAAATATTTTTAAATTTAGAATTAATTTGAGAAATAGTTTCATCATCTAGAGGAGGCCTGCCTCTAAAAAAAGTTGAATCATTTTGCATGCTATAGACAAGCTCAACTTTATATGGACGATTTTTTTTCTTTGTTAAAACAACTGTTACATCTTCTAATTTTAAAAAAAAGTCATAGATTAATTGATAAGTATTCGGAGTGTAGGGAAGAGTTTTTAAACAAAAATCAGTTGAGAAATCTACGCGATCTTTAAGACTTAAAGAAGAGAGTTCATACCAAGGTTTTGGAAAGTTTTTCGTGAGTTTTAGAAGAGCATCAAACGTGTGGGTTTTTGGATCGACTATAATAACATCATCAAACCCACTATCTTGATCTTTCTTAAAATACTCAAAAGCTAAACGATTCATTAAACATCTCTAGCAAAGCAAATATTTTAGCTCATTAAATTTTTTAAAAAAAGAAAATTTTATTTTTCAAAAAAGCTCGATCAGATCAAAATGTAGAAACAATTAAAATTCAGACCTATTAAAAAAATGAAAAACTTAAAATTTTTAGCTGATTTTTTTTATTTTTATCCATCGCTTTTATATGCTCTATTTTTTTTATTAGGTATCTCAAATTATCTTTTGGATAGCTTTTTTTTGTATCTGATTTCAATAATTATTTTTCTACTTTTAGCCTTCGGATTAAAAGATAAAACAAAACTTTTTTTAGCAGCTTTTTTTTACTTTTTTGCTTTTGCATATTCTCTATTTTTCTATAGCGATATCAAAAAAATAAAAGAGCCTGCTACGGGAGTTGGTTATTTTAAAATTTCTTCAATAAAAGAGAGCTTCAGTTTTAACAGAAGATACTACATCTACTCTGGCGTTTTAAAAACATTTAAATTAGAAGATAATCGAACCATAAAAAATATTAAAACATCTATTTGTTCTAAAAAAAAATTCCATGCAAATTTCCTATACAAAGCAAAAGGAACTCTAATCCCTAGAGAAAATTTTCAATTTCAATACCGCACAAATAATTTAACAAAAGTTAAACCGATTACAAATTTTGCTCATCAAAGATTATATCTTAAAAAAAGCTTTGAAAGTTTTCTAAAAAAATCTATTTTTGATAAAAGCTCAGCTAATTTTTTACATACCTTAATAACAGGAGATAATACATCTAAATTTTTATCTTTTAGTTTTTCAAAAATAGGACTTCAACATGTTTTAGCAATATCGGGATTTCATTTTGGGATATTTACACTCTTTTTTTCCTATTTTTTAAATATTTTTTTTCCAAAAAAAATAGTTATTTACATTTTGCTATTTTTGGTAAGCTTATATTTTTTATTTATAGGGCCAATAATCTCTGTTCAAAGAGCATTTATGATGATTCAGATAGCTCTTTTTGCATCGATTGCCAATAGAAGGTATTTCGCCCTAAATGCGCTTGGCATAAGCTTAATTGCTATGCTTCTAATAGATCCTTTAAATATTTTAAAACTTGGTTTTCAGCTAAGCTATCTAAGTACATTTGCAATACTTTTAGCATTTCCAACAATATCTAAAGCTATCTCTAAAGTATTAAAAAAAAGAGATGTAGAAGAGATTAAAGAGTTGAACATCCAATCTAAAATTGGCTATAAACTTCTTACATATATTAGAGAGGGAGTTTCACTTTTGATCGCTGTAAATATTTTTATATTGCCAGTTATTTTGTATCACTTTCATAAACTCTCCTGCTTAAGTTTTATTTATAATTTATTTATCCCCTTTTTAGTAGGGATCTCAATGGTTTTAGTTATTTTTGGATTTATTTTTCATTTTGCACTTCCCCCTCTTGGATTTTCTATAAATTATATAAATACATATTTTACAAAATTTATTTTAAAATTAATCACATATCCACCAGCTAAAATAGAGTTTTATATAAGATATAAAAATCTTTCATTTGAGTTTGTGATTATCTATATAGCTATAATTACAATTTCTTTTTTGATGTTAAGGTATTATTTTAAAATTATGAATTCCTCAGAGAGCACTCCTCAATATTGCAATTATCTATAATAAACCGTGTTAATTTAAATCTAATTTCTTTATAATTTAGCAATTAAAACCTTCAAGAAAATTAAATTAAGTAAAAAAATGTCTATTACTCCTTCCTTACCTAGAATGCCTAGAGAAGCTTTCGATCGAGAGTTTCCATTGCTCTCAGAAAATGATCCGAGAAAAAAAGCAGACGAAAAAACAAGGGAAATATTTTTAGAACTATTAAAATTAGAACATTTAAAATTACTCTCTAAATCGAAATTTCCTGACACCCCTCTATATTCAGTTGGAATGTCTTGGTTAAAGCCTATTGAAAAAAAGCCAAATGAAAATTCTAGAATTACTATTAGACCTGAATCTAAAGAAGAAGGTTTTAACGATTTAAAATATTTTATTGAAAACTTAGAGCACTATATAAAAAATGGATATCCAGTAATCCTACCACAAAATGATAAATTAAAAATACTTTGCGATAATCCAAAACTTCTTTTAATATTTGAAGAGTTTTATAAATCCTTATTTAATAAAGAAATATATGATGTATCTTTCTATTTAAAAGATCTCAAAGAAATTTTTCTAGCTCAAAGTATTTTGGAAGAAGCAGCTAAAAAACTACAAATTTTAAATAAAAACTGGGGATTTAAAATATTTAAGAAGTATGAAATTGTTTTATCTTTGAGTGGTGCAGACGTACGATACAAGGCTGAAAAAGACCAAATAATATATTTGGTGCTCCCTAAAGATATTAAAAGAGCTAAACCTTGTTTTGAAATAATTATTCATGAGATGGTTCATGTTGGAGTTGATAATATGATTGTTAGAGAATACAATCTTAATTATTACGAAAAAGAAAGATTAGTAGACCTCATCTGCATGATCTATTTAAAAGCTCTTTTGCCTCATTATTCTGAACAACCCATCGAAGATAAATCTATAGATGAATATATTACTGAAGATACAATTTTAAATAATTTACCTCTAGCTATTGCAAAATTTGTAGAGAAACATCCAAGAGATTGATTTTTTCTTAGATAATTTTAATTTCCATTTTCTAAAAAAAACTTTTAAACTATTTTACTAGATAAACCTCTTTAGAATCATTTGACTTTAAATGTTAAATTAGCTCAAAATATATTAAGTTTTTATGGCGATCGTAGCTCAGTTGGTTAGAGCGTCGGATTGTGATTCCGGATGTCGCGGGTTCGAGTCCCGTCGTTCGCCCAGTTTTTTAAATATTTAGCTCTAATAAGTAAGGTCTTTTGAACTTTTTTGAATCTTTAACCTTAGGTATAGTCCAGGGAATCTCTGAGTTTTTTCCTGTTTCATCATCAGCTCATCTAAAACTTGCAAAACTTTTCTTTAAATCAGATAGTATAAGCGATCTATATTTGTTTGATTTGATATGTCATCTAGGAACTCTAATAGCAAGTATCATATTTTTAAGAAAAGAGATTGTAGCTATTTTTAAAGACAAAAAAAAAGCGTCTTTATTTGTTTTTGCTTTGCTTCCACTTTTTCCTTTTTATTTTCTTTTAAAACCTTTAAGAGAATTTTTCTCTCAAACGTATTTTCTGCCTTTTTTTTTACTTTTTACGGCTTTAGTTTTGTTTGTATCTTCTAAAATAAAAATAAAAGAGATAGATCCTCTAACTCACAAAAAAAAAATCAAAGATGTTTTTTATATTGGATTGATGCAAGCTTTTGCTTTAATTCCGGGGATATCTAGAAGCGCTTTTACAATATCTTCTGCTTACTTTAGAGGCTGGAAAATATCTGAGGCTATAAGATTTTCATTTTTGCTAGCTATTCCCACAATTTTGGGAGGCTCATTTTTAGAGAGTTTTAAGCATTTGTTAAAAAAAGAGGTGAGCTTTAATTTACCTATCTCTTCTTATGTAATAGGATTTTTAGCATCTTTTTTAGTGGGTATTTTTGCAATCAGATACATATTTTCTATAGACTCAAATAAAAAATTAAGGCCTTTTGCAATTTATTTATTTTGCTTAGCTATCTTTAGTTTTATTTTCCTACATGCTATAAACTAGAAATATGAGAAAGCCAATTAAAAAAAAAAGAAAGCCAAAACTAAAAGCATCTTCTAAAAAAAAGAAAAAGAATTTTGAAGCTAGAGGCCTTTTAATATTATCTTTAACTCTACTGCTATTTTTATCACTTCTTAGTTTTGTTAAAGACACTCCAAATTTGAATTGGCTAGGATTTTTAGGATATTGGTCAGCTTATTTTTCTTATTATCTTTTTGGATTTGCTTCATTTTTACTTCCTCTATATTTAGGGTGGCTAGGAATAAAATATATATCTGATAAAAAATTAGATAATTTCATTTTCAAAACCATTAGCTTTTTTACTTTTTTGATATCTGTTTGTTTTTTACTCAGTATTTATGCAGATAAATACCCTCATTTAATGAGCGCCTATAATTCAAAAATATTTACTTCTCAAATATATAACTACAAGCCTTATCCTCATGTAGAGAACAGACACTTTTTGGGTGGATTGATATTTCATTTTATCTATAAAGATATTCCATTTCTTAATTTGCAAAAAATATTGAGCTCTACAGGCTCAACACTAATTTTTTCAACATCTGCTTTAATATCTTTTTTACTATTTACTGGCATTAATGTTATTTCAAATACAAAAAAAGTATTTCTAAAGAAGAGTAAATCAAAGTCTAAAAAAAGAAAAATTTTAAAAAGACTCATTATTTTTATCTTCGAGAAAATCTCTCAAATGAGAGAGCGAAAAAAGCTAAAGAAAAAAATTCCTTTAGCTCAGGTTAGAATAAAAGAGCCTACCCCTATTATTCACTCTGATAAAATAATCCCTAAATCAGATAACAAAAATATTAAAGAGAAAAACATTAATATAAACACAAAAATAAATGATTTAGAGTATAAAAAACCAACTTTCTTAGATAAACTTAAAAGCCCATATAGCTTACCCTCTTTTGATCTTTTAACAGACCCTGCTAAAATCGATCATCCAACTATTAAAAAAGAGCTAAAAAAACAAGCTGAAGTCTTAGAAGAGACCCTAAAAAACTTTGGTATTATAGCTAGGGTTGGAGAGATAAATTGCGGTCCTACTATCACCTCTTTTGAAATTCATCCATCTATTGGTGTAAAAGTACAAAAAATCAAATCTTTAGAAAATGATATTGCTCTAAACCTCCAAGCAAAATCCATCAGAATAATAGCGCCAATCCCAGGAAAAGCCGCAGTTGGTATAGAAGTTCCATCTTTATATCCACAAGAAGTATCTTTAAAAGAGATGATAATTAACTATCAAAATGAATCTACACCAAAATCTATCCCCATTCTTCTTGGTAAAACTGTAACAGGCGAGTGTATCAATGCAGATTTAACAAAGATGCCCCACCTTTTAATAGCAGGAGCAACAGGCTCTGGAAAATCTGTATGTATAAATACGCTCGTTATGTCTATTTTAATGAACGCCTCTCCAGAAGATGTAAAACTACTTATGGTAGATCCTAAAAAAGTAGAGCTCACTCAATACTCTAACTTGCCTCATATGTTAGCTCCAGTAATAACAGAAGCGCATGGAGCCTATGCAGCTCTTCAATGGCTAGTTAAAGAGATGAACTCTAGATACGATATCTTAAAACATTTGGGTCTTAGAAATGTTACAGCTTTCAATCAAAGAAAAATGACCAAAAGAGAAAAAGAGTTAGATATTGAAGTTCCTGAAAAAATGCCACTAATCGTTGCAATATTTGATGAATTCGCAGATCTTATGATGGTCTCATCTGCTGATTTAGAGACTCCAATTGCAAGAATAGCACAGATGGCAAGGGCTGTGGGGATTCATTTGATACTAGCGACTCAAAGGCCATCTAGAGAGGTAATAACAGGTATTATTAAGGCTAACTTCCCCTCTCGCATAGCTTTTAAGGTCTCTTCTAGAATAAACTCTCAAATAATTTTAGATGAAGTTGGAGCAGAATCACTACTTGGTAATGGAGATCTTTTATTCTCTCCTCCAGGT
>JAAKFN010000045.1 GCA_011065045.1 Candidatus Anoxychlamydiales bacterium | reverse complement strand
CGTAATTGACTTCAGTTCCTATACCGATGGCGATAATAAGCTTATGGTTGATTATTGGATCAATCATGAATTCGCAAAAAGTTCAGATTACGTAATTCAAGAAGATCCGGAAGATCCTTACGCTTCTCGAATTGAATGGGATTATAGTTTTGTTGATGTTAATACTTTCCATCCACATCCTGATTTCACCAGTACGACCAGCTATACCGTTGAATTTACGGCTTTAGAATGGGAGATCTTTAACCAAAACTATATAAATGACGGGGTTGATACGTTTACCTTCCAACCTACTGAATACTATAATATTTCTATACTTTATACAGGAGAAACAACTACAGATACCTTTAGTATACAATATATTGTTCCAGAGGGGCAATATAAGGAAGATCACATAATATTCCCAGACATTTATACCCTAGTCCAGTATGGAGATAATGAAGAATCACTTATGATTTTTGACATTTCTAACAGTATTTCTAAGAACTATATTAATCAAGATAGTCCTGACTCGTATAATTACACAATTAGCTTTAGCGAGATTGACACTTATATCCAGACCACGCTTACTGGTTATAATCTTATCGATAATTCTTATATCTATATATTAGCAGAATATAACTCAACATTATTAAGCTACCCAATGGGGCATACTCCGTTTAATTATGAATATTTAGGTCCTACTCATAGTGCTTATCATATTGCTCTCTATATAGACGACATCTTAATTGCATACTCAAATGAGACCGCCTTCGATGATTATGTCTCAAAAATCGAAGATGAATACATCTACTTTAATAATAATTCAAAAGGACAAGCGGGATACATCACTCCGGATAGTAATATCCAGCTAAAGTATAAATTTAAGCTTCAGCCTGGATTACTCGATAGAAAACACTTCATGATAATTACATACCCATGGACTAATGCATTCGAGACCATCATGGATTCCTTAAATTCAGAAGATTCTCAGATAACTTTCCGAGAAAAATACCGAAAGCTCAGTGGGGGTTCTATAATTAGTCCATTTGAGTACAGTCTTTCCATCGATAACAAATACAGCCTTTACTTAAGTTATCGTCTCAATCAAAGAGAATACTATGAAGATAAGTTTGACCTTGACTTACAATATTATGATGAGAATGTAGGCGGATTTGTCTATGAATTTATGTCCATTCAACTTGATAATTATATTGATGTTCTTGAATATGACGGAGAGAATTCAATCAATGTATATTATTTCGATACTCTCGGTCAAATGAAGTTCTTAGACGCTTCTCACTATGTAGTAGATCTTAATTTGAGAAAGATTACTATTAAAAATGACGGAAATGACTTAATTAACAATTATGGCATTATAACTAACTTCTTTGTATCATTTGTTCCAGCTAATATTGATACGGAATTTGCCAGCTATCGCTTCTCATATGATCCCGCCTCGGCAATAACCGCAACTATGGATGTAAGTTATTGGGATGTTATTGGAGTAGATGGTCTAGATGTAATTCCTAACTTGGATGCATATTACTTCCTTAATGAAGTAGAATCAACTTTACATAATACAGTAAGCCACGCTACTCAAATTGCGGCATATTTGTCTAATGGAAATGAGTTAGAATTTAATCTCGAAGGAGAATTGGGAGCTTTTAACCAAGATATCATTGATGATATCCATACTGGTGAATATCTGTCATTATATCTTGATACCAATATAAAGAATATTGAGAGTTTAAACCTTCTTACAGTAGAACTTTATAACAATAGCGGTTTGATGTCAGCCTACACACAAAATATCAGCGTTGAAAAATTAATTATGAATGATTTTACAATTAAAGTTAATTTACCGACTTCCACCAATACATTAAAGAAGATTAGACTCAAACCGGTTTTTAGAACTGATAGTGAATATAGCCAAGATAACACAATAGGTATTGCTCAATTCCAAACTATCGAATGGGATCCCGCTCTTGTATCTACGAATAATGACGGTGAAGAATATATGCATATCACTTTAGAGCATGACTTAAAGACCGAGCTCAACGGACTCGAACTTGCGTATGTATTTAATGATAAATTACAACATCTATCGTTCCCATATAATATTACATACATTCTAGAAGAATATTCTGCAACTGTTAGTAGCTATATTCTATATATTCCGAGCACATATATAGATCCCGATACAAACGAGACTCTTGCGTTCCAAGAAGGCGATCTTATCGCACTCCGATATAATTCTCCTGTGAAAAAAGGATTATCTATTGGTATTGGTAAGCTTTATCTCGAAAATAGGGGATACAATTATGCCTCTCATACTGATATTCCAAAAGCAGAAATTATGTTGATAAACGCAAGTTCTAGCGATGCGTATTCCGAATTTACCAGCAGTTATTATTATCAAACTCCAATACAGCTTACTCCGTTTAATACTGAGTATAATAATAGGTATAGCGCGGTTAAAATCGATTTGAATTTTACCTCACTTTACGAATCTACCAGCAGCACGGTTTTAAACTTTACTCACATTGTATTTTCAGTTCCCAATCCTACTTATGAGTTTACGATAAACGAGATCGTTATCCTTCAAGAATCTTATGAACCCACTACTCAGGATGGATCTTTTGACGGTCGGGTGTGGCAATATACAGAATTGGAATCATTTGATGCTGATGAGGCTCCTGAAGATGATGAGTATCAAGTAAGTCTATCAAATACCCCGTTGTTCTACCCCGATTCTGAGTGGTTAGAATACTTAAACATTTATGACGAGGATGGTAATTATTATACGGCAGGGATTACAGGAAATGATCACCAACTTCTTTTCAATTCTGCGACCGATACATTTACATGGAACCCCAGCTTTAACCAGTTCCCCGAATATTTCGGCATGGAATTCCAAGAACCTTTACTAATCGAACCAAATAAAACTTTATATATTGAATATACCACCAATACTTCTTGGGCAACACCAATTCTTGTAGATGTAGAAAATGTAGACCTTAGCTCCATACGAATGATTTACGATTATAATTATCTTCTCAAGCCAGAGCACTATGATTGGTATTCAAGCTTATATGGTGTAAAGCATTCCTATGAGAATATCGCGTATTCCTTAAAAGACGACACCGAATATGAAGTTGTTCAGTATTATTATGAGGAGTTTACAGTGTACTCAAATGTAGCCCAATACACTCATACTTTTGATATTGGAGACCTTATTTTCGAAGATGAGTTTGTAAATATTAGCCTCTATAAAGTTATTGGATTAACTCCCACATTCGGAACTGAAATTTTGACAGATAATGATGATTTTACAGTTGTACTTGATAAAGCTACTAATAAACTAAATATTACCGATCTTAACGCCACCAATGGATTACTTGATACTTTTGATCAAATCATGGCAATTGTTAACTTCTCATATGGTCCAATTTCAAAATATACTGAAATTTATATGAAAGATACTTTTAATTTAACCTATCTTTCTGGTGTAAAAGATACTTTCTATAATTATATAGAAGTAGATTACCAATATTCAGCTGAATCAGGCTCGGTTCTCTTTTCAGAAAGTTCTGAGAGTATTACGAGCGCGACGACACTTTTTGAACCTAATGATTATAATCGAAATCCTGATGTGAGCAGTGCAAATAAAAAATTAATTGGGTATGATACTGAAGTTTTTGATCACTTTGAAATCTACAAAGACGAAAGTACTATAACCTATACCGCGGATATTGATATGGATGGAGAGCCGGACTATAAGCAGACAATCGATGTGGATAAAGACGGAACAATAGAAATAATCAGGTATGGTGTCGACGATCCAGAAAATCCAAATGAGATTTATTGGTATACAATAATTCAAGACTTCAAGAATCAAGAAGTAAGCGTTTCACGTGAGCTACAAGAAGAAAAGCGCACTGAATGGTTTGATATTGATGATACATTATTTGCTCATTATGATTTTAATCTAGGGAAATTACTTTTAATTGTACTTTCCTTGCCACTTTTGCCATACCATATATCTAAAATGCTCCTACCCGATGTTGACTACTGGGCTCAAAAATCAATTCAAACACTAGTTGATAAAGAAGAATATACTCAGACTTCCTATTATAGCATTAAATCAGATGTTGATCGAGATGGCTTTGCCGATTCTCAAATAGATTTCGAAAGCACCAAGAAAGGCATATATTATGAAATCACAGAATATAAAAAGACAATCCTAGCCGCGAAAATTCAAAATATATTTACCTACTTGACTGAATATGTAGCTAGAAGTATCGTCTCATTATTTACAGGTGTAACCGAAGATCTTGTATTCAATGAACGCTTAAGACCAGAATACTTGGAATCAGGTGACTTTAGTCAAAACACTCCATATGTCCAATTAAATGCCCCGACCTTACGCGCTACCTACAGAAAGTTTACCGAAAACACGACCACCTCCTTTATCGATAATTTCGAACACTCCTCAATCACAATAATCGATTGGAATGAAGGGGAGATTGAAGAACAGAGAATTTATACCGACGTGTTTGAAAATTACGAGGTTGAGGATGTAGAATCCTTTTTTGCAGACGTTTCGACAGAGCATAAAGTCACAAATGTAGACACAGGGCAAGAATATAGCGTATCATTTGATCCCGAATTACCTTTTGCCCACCCCGCCAATATTACATGGGAAACCAAGACTTGGGGATCAGACAATATTCCTACCCAATTTGACTCTTTACAAGTTATAGACTTTATAAACGAGGAGAATTCCTATACAACCAATGTTTTTGAGCCACTAATACCAATACACATCAGAATCCCTAATCGATTCTCATTGTACAACGATTATGGTAAGACTTCAAGATCGCAAGTAGTAGATGATGGCTGGGTTGAGTTTGAAGTGGAGGGCGTACTTATAACCCCTCCCGATGGAGTATACTATACTTCTGATATCGAATCATTTGTCAGCGGGACAGCAAGAACGAGCGGTTCTTATTTCTACGTAGATAGCGACCAGAACGGTTATTATGAAACAGTTTATGTTGTTAAATATGAAAGGACAACTAGATTTGGCGTACCTGTATATAATGTTATGTCAATTGGTTTTAATAATGACGGAATTCATGATTTTGCTCCGTATGAAAAATTACACACGGTCGAGAATTCGGTATCCGACTTTGAGAATCTAGCTTCCGAATCCACACAATTTGGTACTGATTGGATATATAATTTTGATAAGCTCCAAAATGTTGCTCTATTAAAAGAAGATGAGTCCATTCTAGAAGAACACAACCTTAAACAGAAAGATACACTATTTGAGGTACATAAACTTGTAGATCAAAGTGAGCAAAATAGCAAGTTCTCTGAATTATTCTATGAAGTTCGACATAAGACGTATGATGAAGCATGGAGGATCTATAAGACAAAATTAGTATCTGATATTGCAGAGCAAGTATTTATGTCAGCAGTAGCTTCCTTTGTAAGCGCAACTATAAATGCCATCACTGTTGGAATAGGTTCCCCTCTTGCGACTCTTGCCTATTTTACAGTATATACGTTAATGACCAAGTTCTCAATTGACATGAAACTAAAAGAAGCAGAATCCCAATCACGTTCCCAGACTTTCACACCTGTTTCACGTGAACAGAGAGACCCCGTGACACTTAATGAGAGGTCGGTCGCTGATCGGGTGGGGCTTAAAGATAGTATGGCAGCAGCACTCCTAGGCCATCCAGGAGGATATTACACTACAGTAAGTGGAGGAGAGCCCGGGGATATGTATTCTGCTGAAGTATTGGTAAGTCCACCTAATTATGCCCGTATACTCGGCGTAGTTGGCTTCGGCTTCTTTAATCTTCTATGGGAAAACTTCTTTAACATGGGAGAATCAGATCCCGACACTTATACTGCTCTTGACTTCGACGACATGAACCTTGACTACCGCTTACTCACTAATGAACTAGCATCCTTTAACATGTACCCCAACTATGTTTACAAAAATACAGAAAATCTTTTCCATCCATACACCCAGTATAATGCCAATACATTAGGTTTCCTTGAAACAGAAGTGAATCGAGTATCTAACAATCAATTGGATACTATCCTCCCAACCAATGTTGATGGAAGACCGCAGTATCAATTTATTAACAGCACAAATTATGGCTCGACATTACCTTTATCCGTGCTTTACAAACCAATCATACTGAGCCAGGAGCGATATGATAAAATACAACCGAATCCGGGACACTTAATTATTACTGCTCAAACGAAAGATTATAGCAATACAAAAGGAATAAATCCATACACATTAACTTCTGTTGAACAAATAGTTGGATATAAAGCTAAAATTCCGTTAATTAACAAGGAATTTGAATACCCAATTCAATCAATTTCGATCGATGTCATGAAACAATCAGGAATGATCCCAACCATCTATGCGAAAGGTATCACTATTAATAAATCATACTACACAGTAGAAGATGGAAATCTTTACTTTACAAAATCTTTAGAAGAAATTATTTCCGAACAATTATCATCTTTTGTTACTGATCTACAGCGATTTACCACCACCATCTATTACGACATTCATATCTTCTTTGATAGATTTGTTCCGGACAACACCAGGGAAAGGAATAGTTTAGCTCTGGCACAAGCAACCTTTTACTCTTTGATGGATTATTTCAATCAGTATACGTATGCCGAAGTTACCGCTAATATGATTTCTGAGATTGCCTATACTGAGACTCTCACATTCTGGTCAACCCTTATCAGTGCCCCTCTTGTAGCCCTCGGTTCATGGACAATAATGGGAACCGAAAAAATGATGGCACAAGCAGAAGTACTAACCGTCAAGTCATTACTAACCCAAATGTTAGGACAGGTCATTTTTGCCCCGATTAAAGAAGTCTTTCAAGAAATTGTTGAAGACGGGTTCATAGAAGCAATAGCCGAAAATATGGTTGACCTTATCGGCGGAACCGAAGACCTCGGATTCTGGGTATCCTCTCTGCTGACTTCTAGAAGAGAAATAAAGGGCGTACTCGGTCAGATCACATTAGGAAAGGCTGGTCGTAATACCAACCTTAACACAAAGCTCTCACTGGATGCAGCCGGCACTATGAGCGGAGCTGATTTGAACAGTGCTATTTTAACCCAAATGAAAGAAGATTTAGCCTTAACAAAGCAAGAGTACCAACAAAAACGCTCACAAATGAGCACTTGGCAAAAACTCATGAACGGTGGTACATTCAAAGGCATTATCATGATGACAGCTTCCTTCTTTTTAGGAGGCTCAACGCTCTTTAGCCTCTTAGGGTTAGGCAAAATGGTTAAAGGAACAATAGGTATAGATCCGAAACTCTACGGAAAAGCGAGAGCTACAGTCCAAGCCAAAAGGAGAGCGAAAAATGCACAAATTAGAACCCAAGCGGCTAGTGATTTCTACAAGAGTTTAAATAATTTACAAACTAATTTGCCAAAGCCCTCAAATATCGATGGAGCTGCTCTGAGCAACATATTCAGAGGTCAACAAGAATCCGATACAATTACGGATCCAGATAATCCACCAGCAATTAATATTGCTTACCTCTTCAGTCCGGATCCCAGAGCACAGAGACTTGAGTTATACAAAAAATTAAGGGAAATTGAACTAAGTGAAAGAGTTAGGAATGAAGAAATTATATCCGCTGTTGAGATTCTAAGAATTTTGTATCCAAACGGTTATTCTGGGTTTTCAGATCCAGTATTGGGCTTAGGAGCATGGGGGTCTGAAAGAGGACTTGATACAAGATATTTATCATTTTGGGGAGGTTTAAATAAAGACATCAATGAAGATAAAAAAGATAAAATTAAAGCTAATATTAAAAATTCAGAGAAATTTAAAGGGTTTTTCTTAAGTGAGCTTTCTAAGTTAAAAGATTTATACACATTCACAGATTTACAATTAATTGATGATAGAGTTAGGGAATTAAATGGTGAAAAATATCGAGGATATTATGCTTTTGATACTAAGACAAATTCAATTCCATTAGAAGTCGTTAAAATAATTTATAATCGAATTGGGGAGCAGCAAAAGATTTCTGAAATAGAGAATAAGATCTTTGAAGTTGCAGAAATCTTAGATTTTGATCCTTTTGATTCCAATAAACAGTATAATAAATATATAATTTCTAGTTCAGATACATTAAGTTCTAAATTGCTAAAGTCTTTACTAAACTTAATATATAAATACAAAAGCACAATTGAAGAAGTATATAAAGATACAACCATCTTTTCCCTTAATAATGACGGATCTTTTTATCAAGCAGATAACAATCCTGAATTAATTGCAGTTACAAGTCTTTCGACAATTTTCGGCATCAATTTCAAGACACTTTCAGATTTGATAAAGAAATTAGAAAGTGGAGATTTTAATTTTGGTAGGGATCACATCAATAATATTCGAAAAATTAGAAATGGTTTAAAAAACATTTTTGATAATATTAAATTAAAAAGTGCTCAACAAATAGCTCTGAAAGTTATCGATAACTATATTGATTCTTTTTATACTGAAAATTCAAATTTACTAATGAAATATCTAATCCTTATTGATGAAGCAAGTAATGAAATTTCATCCTATACCTCCCTTTCTGAAAAATTAACAGGGGGGAGGACAACCTTGCACACTCTTACTAAGCGAGAAAAATCCTATGCTGAACAAATTACTAAATTCTTTAATCTTATCGTTTCTACTTATTTAGTACAATACGATGAAGTAAGATTAAATAGTTTAAATTTTAGGGACGATTTTAAGTTTGATGATTTTTCTTTTGAATTAAATAAGTTGTTATATAAACATTTAACCCTAAAAGGTTTGATAGAAGAATCTGAATTTGGAGAGTTGAAGGTGGAAACTCTAATTTCTACTTTAGTTTCTCTTTCAATGCTTAGATTTAAGACAGCTCCTGACATGAATGTTTATAAGGAAAATAAGAACCCCTTAGGATTGTTTACGTTACCAAATTTATCTGAGAGAATTTCTTCAGCTGGTTATGATCAACTAATTTCTAGAGCTATAAAGAGAGGTGGAGATACTTTACAATTAGCTAAAATAAAGTACGATTTAAATGTAGGTATTGAATATAATATTGAAGAGTCTAGAATTGCAAAGGAATTAGTTAAAACATACATAAATAACATAGAATTTCGTTACGACATTAATGATTTTGGAGATGTCTTTCATGATATATATGAGGCACTAACTGTTAAATATCTATTATCAAAAAACTGCTTATCTGATTTTGAGAAACTTGTATATTTCCCTAGAGGTTTCAGGGCTGATAATATAATCCTCAGGGATGACAATTTTAGAAAGAATATTGAAAACCTTCAAGACGTTATAACTGATATTCCTAAGGATGTCAATCTAATAACAATTGATTACACTTTCACTTCCAATTTAGATTATGTTAGTCAAAAATTTGATAAATTTTATCAGTCCGAGGATAAATTATTGATCATTGTATTAATGGGTAAAAAAAGCGCTGAAGATATATCAGCTATTAAAGATATGTTACATGATTATCAAGAGTATGATGATAGAACTAATCAAGGCAAAAAATACTACAAGAATATTAGAGTAATTACTTCTGCGCAATATAAGCAATTCCTCGGTTTCGATGGTCAATATTTAGACGATTATCGAAAGGTTCAGAGACTTAGCTATGATGTATTTGATGGCAAGGGTATAAATCAATTAAGAGAGATGTGGGACACTCACTCGGATTATTTATCTATGTTCACTTCAAATTGGATTAATGGGTATTTAAGACAAGTATAATAAAATATAAATACCTATTTTTTTTATTAGAAATGGAAACAGTCTACCTATTTATTATATTTTTTACTAATTTATTTATTATTGCTAATTATGAAAGTTAAAAATTTGTTA
Source organism: Candidatus Anoxychlamydiales bacterium (assembly GCA_011065045.1). Taxonomy (GTDB): domain Bacteria; phylum Chlamydiota; class Chlamydiia; order Chlamydiales; family SM23-39; genus JAAKFX01. The sequence goes on along the minus strand of JAAKFN010000045.1, from coordinate 1,597 downwards.
AAGTTAGTTTCACAAGCGGCAAATATCAAAGATAGTTTTAAGGATTACGCTATTGGCTTTCATGGTTATGGATTCGTTTTTAAAACTTATAATTCCGATAAATATACGACCAATATCGGTAGTAGTAAATTGTGTTCTATTGGTGCTTATCGCCATTTATGCAAAAGATTTCTCGATTTAGATAAACTTAAAAGAATAAATGTAGATGAGTTATTAAGTTACGGTAAAAAATATGATTTACTTGTTGTTGGAGCTATAAAAGCTCTTTTCCCTTCTCTTGAATTGGGGACTGATGAGGTTTTATTTGATATTTGGGTTTTTGTAAAAACGCCTGAAGATAAATTTTTTCCAATTACCTTTTATTATAATTCTTCAGGGTTATCAATAGGGGCTTGGAATCCAAATATTATTATGAGCAATTTTGATACTATGTTAGGGAACAAGATATTCCCAAATAAATTTTTATCTTTAGTAAATTTTAGCCCATCTAATTTCTCTGAAGGTGAGTTGGATTTATTTGTTGAGGCATTCTTGTGCGCCATAAGTAAGGTACCTATTGCTGATTTTAGTATCAATTATAGTTACGGTTCAGAGAGATTCTGTGTTGGAATTAAGCTAGGTAAACCATATATTATTAAAGAGCAGGAAAAGCAATTGTCTCGTACGTGGTCTTATTCTATACTTGGAAATGATCTCGCTATGCATTTCTACCATGAATATATTTTAATAATTAATAAAAATCTTACTCCTGTTGAAAGAGAAATGAGGGAGGCCTCCAAAGATAGAAGAGAAATAGATAAAATTTTTATTGCAAGGAATTATAACCAATTATTTCGTTTTGCTCAAAACCAAAAATCAAGACTAGCGTTTATTATATTAGGTTGGTATATCATATCTCATGCTGGAGCATTACCAGAGAACTTAAAGCAAGTAATTCTTAAATATTCTGATTGGAGTTATGAAGAATTCCAGTTGAAGAGTAAAAAAGATCGGAAAGAAAGAAAATATTTTTTGAATGACTTTCGAGAAAAACTCCAAAATTATGATGGAAGTGAAAAAGTTTTTGTTCCATTCTTTACTGTTTCAGATATAATTAATGCAGTAGAAGCGAGAGGAGAGGATAGAACAAATATATGGCGTCAGAACATTGATTATTCAATTTGTGAATAAAGTAATTTGAATAAAAATATAAAAAATAAGTTTAACTCTATAAATTATGAAAATGTTAAAAAATAAAGTGGCCATTGTTACCGGAGCGGGTCGAGGTTTAGGGAGAGAAGAAGTTTTATTGATGGCTAAAGAAGGTTGTAATTTGGTTGTGAACGATTTAGGTGCGGCCTTTGATGGAAGCGGGGCTGAAACCAAGGTTGCTGATCAGGTAGCTGAAGAATGTAGAAATTTGGGCGTCAAGGCTGTAGCTAATTATGATACAGTCACAGATTTTAATAAAGCTAAAGCAATGATAGATCAAGCGATATCTGAATTTGGAAAATTGGATATTGTTGTGAATAATGCTGGAATTTTAAGGGATAGAATGCTCTTTAATATGACAGAACAAGAATTTGATGATGTTCTAGCAGTACATCTTAAAGGTACA
>JAAKFN010000044.1 GCA_011065045.1 Candidatus Anoxychlamydiales bacterium | reverse complement strand
TTATCTAAAACTTGCTCATCTAATTCAAGATAAACAACAAAAAGCTAATGTTTATTTAACAGCGGCTAATCATTTTTTAAAAAAAGATGTGCTTATTGCTGAAAGATTTGCAATGGAAGCTTTTAAGTTAAATCCCGATAATCCTTTGAATTATTTTCCTTACATTCAGGTATTGAAAAAACAAATGAATTATTTTCCTTGCATTCAGGTATTGAAAAAACAAAAAAAAATAGATGAATTGATAGAGGCTTTTCTAAACCTCTCAAATGTATATAAACGAATAAAAGATAAAAAAAATAAACGCCTTTGTTTAAGAGAGATGGTAGAGCTCAAACCATCTGGGCAAATTTATGAAAGAATTACAAAAAGTTATCTTAAATCAGGAAAAAATGAAAAAAGCTTACAATACTTTTTAAAATGGATTGATTTTAATATTTCTGAGAGAAGATGGAATGCTGCTGAAACTATAGCTCAAAGAGCTTTAGTGCATTTTAAAGAAAATGTACATGTTCTAGAAAGACTAGAAGAAATCTATAACAACTTTTTAGGTGAGCATTTACAATCTTTACTATTTAGACTTGCAAAAGCCTACGATAAAGATTTAGATCGCGCTACAAGCAGATATATGCAACTTTGGGAAAGATTTCATAATGGTGAAGCTTATTTTGAAGTAGCTAAAATTCTTATGAATCAAGAAAATTCAACTAAAGCTGTTAAAGTGTTGTTTGAGCTTTCAAGACACTCTTTATTAAGAAGCAATATGACTCTCTTAGATAAATGTGTACAAACTATACTTCAAATAGATCCTGAATTAAAGTTCCTATCCAGTGATCAACAATTAACATTTTTATCATTTTCACATATTGGAAAACTCACATCTCAAGTCCAAGATTTGACAAGAAGATTTGATCATAGTCAATGTAAAGATATTTATGAATCATGTGCAATCGGAGATATTGCCCATGTAGAGCAAATGGCAAAAGCAATTAGAGATCTCGCTAAAATAAGGGGAATTATTGAATTGCCAAATGAAGAGGGATTAAATTTACTTCATATTACTGTTTTAAATGGTCAATTAGAAATTGCTACTTTATTGGTAAATGGCTTAAAAGCTGATGTATCTAAACCTATTCATCCAACAGCTGCACATGAATTAGCAGGTTTGAGTCCTCTAGATATTGCTGCAAAGTATGGCAGTAATGCTTTTGTAGAGCTCTTACAAGCGGGTTCTAAGCCTTTTGCTGATAATGAAAAAAACCCTCTACATCATGCTGTAGAAAATGGTCATTTTTCCACAGTTGAATTATTGTTATCTTTTAATATGCCAACAAATCAAAGAGAGCCCAATAATAGTTATACAGCTCTTCATTTAGCTGTATTAAAAGAAAAGCTTGGGATCGCTAAATTATTATTATCTTATAAAGATATTGATCCTAACCTATCGGATAAAGATGACTATAGCCCTCTAGATTATGCTGTTGATAAGACTATGCCAGATTTTATTAGAGTTATTTGTGAATGTAATAAAACAACTCTTTCGTCAGATGAAATCAAAAGTTTATTAATCAAAAACCAAAAAAATCAAAAAGATGACAATTTGGAAGCGATTAGAGAAATAGAACAGATTTTACAAGATGCTAAAACAGATAGAGGATTAAGAGTTGAAGATGAAAGTGATGAATAAAAAGCTGTGTAAAAAAAGAAGATATTAAACTTAAAATGTGAGTATTTTGTTTTAAGATTACTCATAATTATTATGTAAAGGAGATATATATGGCTGTTGCAGCAACAAGAAATTATAAAGTTGAAGCACCAAGTGCAAGAAATTTTAAAATTCCTAAAACAGGTGGGCATGAAAATGAAGGTGGAGTTTTGAAGCTTGTAGATTTATCAACCACTCCAATGACCGCTGATACTTTCGCAGATGTAACAAGGTTTTTTTCTCAAAATGAATCATATTCTTTCGTTCCTGATATTAGGGATATGCAAAGGTCTAGTTTAAAAACTCAACTTATTGCAGGTTCAGCTATTTATATTTTTAGGAAAAGTATTAGATATACAGTACTTGGAAGCATTGCAGGAATGGTTGTTGGAGCGGTTGGCGGAATATTTCTTGGTGCTAGAGCCGGACATGCAGCAAATGGTGACGTAAAGCTTTCTCAAAATGTTGATGAATTATATAAGGATTTCCAAATTTTAAAAGCTACTGAAGAAGGTATCCCTTCATCGATAAGAAACACTATTAACATTGCTCATAATTTTTTCGAATCATTTTTGGAACAAGTAAATTCAAGAGAAATGAGCTTAAGAATATTATGTCCAATATCAAAAGATGTAATGATGATTCCCGTTAAAACAAATTGTGGTCATGTTTTTGAATTATTGAACTTAACTAATAGTTTAAAAATTTCCAGACAATGCCCTGAATGTAGAGAGAGTGTTGAAGAGGCTATTTTAGATTTTCAAACAATAAAAGCTATACATGATGCTTTAACTCAAGCTTTAAAATATCTTGAAGAATCAGCAGGCAGTCAAAAGTTATTGTTATTGCAAATACATTTTACTACAAGAGGTTTTACTCAGCTAAATTCAATAACAACTGAAAAGATTAAAAATAAAAAAGCACTTTCTATAGAAGAGACTAGAACTCTTTTTTGCATTACAAAAAAATATAAAATGAATTTTGATAAAGTTTCTACATATATAAAAAATGCAGTGACTTCGTTGATCGCAGACAATTTAGGTAAAGGAAAAATAACTATAAATCAATTTTCTGAATTAAATAGTAAATTACAAGGTTGGAATAAGTGATTATATTAGCTGATATATCTAATAATCTATCAGTGATTAATTCATTTTTTTTGAAAAAAAATAAAATTTTATTTCAAAAATAATAAACTTTTCTGTAAAATTAACGACGATAAAAAAGGAGGCATTTTATGGCAACATGTTTTAAAGGATTAGAATGGAGCTCGCACGATTATAAGGAGAGGGAACTTGATGAAATATATTTGGATGGATCTTTGTGCTCAGATCCTTTTTCTGGAAAGCAACTTTCATTAATTGCTTCTCCTGATGGAAGTAAAAGATGGGAAATTTTAGAAATTGGTCCTCATAAAGATAAGAGGCTTTCAATAAAAGAAGTTGAAGAATCTTTCGGACCTGTAGTAGGTGAAATTAGAAGAGATGGAAGTGGACTTAAGGCGGCTTCTTTAGCATATACTGCCATGCCTAATTTAAGTGAAATGGAGAAGTCTTCGTTAAAAACTCAATTAATTTTAGGCCTTTCAACTGTAATATTAGGAAAAACCGTAGGTAAAATGGTTCTTTATGCTGCTCTGGGAGGAGGTTCCGGTTTGATTATCGGGGGGGCTATCGGCGGAGTTGTTGGTGGAGCTTTATCAGGAGGTCCTGGTGTCGTCCCTGGAGCTGCCCTAGGTGGTCTTATTGGTGGAGCTGCTGGATCTGGTTTTGGCGCTGGTTTAGCGATAGGAGCTGGAATAAATGATGCAACGGAATTTTATAGAGATTTCCAAATTTTAAAAGATGTAGAAGAAGGTTCTCACCATTCTATAAAAACTACATGTCGCATAGCTGAAGAATATTTTTTATATTACTTGGACAAACATAACAAACGAGAAAGGGAATCAGACCTCTTTTGTTCGATATCTCTAGATATTATGTTGTTTCCTGTTATAACTAATTGTAACCATGTTTTTGAATTGTTAAGTATTACAAATCTCTTAAAAACTGATGAAAGATGTCCTCAATGCAGAAAAAGAGTTAAAAAGCTTGCTTTTGATTTTAAAACTATGGCAGCTATACGAACTGTTGTAAGAGAAGCTTTAGTAGAGTTAAGAGAATCAGCGGGAAATCCAAATTTATTACTATTGCAAAAACAATTTAAAAAAACCAATTTTGATCATTTAGATAAAATAACCAGAGCTAAAATAAAACATAAAACACCTCTATCATTAGCTGAAAAAAGAACGCTATATCATATATTTAGAGAATATTCTAAAAAATTTGCAGAAATTAATAAGCATATGAAAGATACAATAGCGTTAATTCTATTAGAAACTCGTAATAAGGGAAAAATTGATATGGGTAAATTTGATGAATTGAATAAGAAATTACAAGATTATTTTGAATAATATTTTTTATAGTTATTTTTTTGAAGCATAATACTAGAATTTAGAGGTTTCATTAAGCTTGGTTTATATAGAGTTAAAATGTTTTTTTTCAAAAAATAAAATAATAAAATTTATGAAAAAAAATAGTATATTATTAGTAAATACTGTAAAATATTATCTATATTTTAAAGCAAATTGAGGGTTTTATGAGTGTTAGACCATATTTTAATCAGTTTTCGATTTCTTTTTATGAACATATAGTAGGTTTTAATCATGCTAAAATTAAAGAATTACAAAATGCATTTGATAATTCAGGTTTAGATGTTTCAGATTTATCAATAGGTGATGATGCCAAAACGATTGAAAGTTATTATGTGGATAGAAGCAAATCAAGTGAAATTGATCCTAATGTTTTAGAAACATTGATTGCTCAATTAAAAAATAACATTGATTTAAAAAAAGATTTATCATTTGAATTTAAAACACAAAGAGATCATCCAAAAGAATGTAGATTCTTTTATAGAATTTATACAAGGAAATTTGAGGAGTTTTCAAGGCTTTTTTTAAAAACAAATCCCTTTCCATTAAATGCAAAATCTAGAGATCAATGGCAACGTGCTATAGATATGCATCAAAAGCCCCCTGTTTATAGTAAATTTACGATCCTTTATGATCATTGGAAATTAAATGCTATGAGATATACCCATGTTTATCTTGATTATGCTTTACGAATGGATTTGGAAAATAGATCAACTAGAACATTAACTAAATTTACTTATTGTGTAGATAAAGAAAGACAAACAAAAAATAGAATTGCTTTTAGAGTGATAAACAGGACCTTTATAGTAATAGGTATTGTATTTGGATTGAAAATGCTTTTAGAGCCGTCTTCTCATTATAGATCAAGTAACTCAAGCTAGAGTTGGTCGAACGTAGGCCTTAAGATATAAAAGTAACGAGATCTACAAAGCATTTTAAATAAGTTAATTTAAAAGATTACCTAATCATTCCAAGATATTATTTTTGATTTGAATTAAATTTTAACATTTTATATTTTGAAATGAGAAAAATTAATAAGTAGAATTTTTTCTCAGCTTTTTTCTTTCATAAACAATCGATTTGAAGCTCTAATAAAGTTTCCATGAAAAAATAGATGGAATTTTTATCCTCATTTTCCTTAAATTTAGGTATTATAAAATATAAAATTTATTTGGAAAAATATGGACAGAAAAAAAATAGTCATAATTGGATCGGGCCCAGCAGCTTACACAGCTGCTATATATGCAGCTAGAGCAAATTTATTTCCCATTTTATTCGAAGGTTTTATGTCAGGTCCTATTGGAGGGCAACTCATGACAACGACAGAAGTTGAGAATTTCCCAGGATTTCCAGGATCTATAATAGGACCGAAGCTTATGGAAAACATGCAGCTTCAAGCAAAAAAATTTGGAACTACAAATCTTGTTGAAGATGTTTTGGAGGTTGATCTCTCAAAAGAGCCTTTTCTGGTAAAAGGTACAAAATCTATATTTTCAACAAATAGTATAATTATAGCGACAGGAGCTAACGCTAAAAGATTAGATATTAAAGGGTCTAGAGAAGGTGAGTTTTGGCAAAAAGGAGTGACTGCTTGCGCTATTTGCGATGGGGCTGCTCCAATTTTCAGAGATAATGAGCTTTTTGTAATCGGAGGGGGAGATAGCGCTGTTGAAGAGGCTGTATTTTTAACAAAATACGGAAAAAAAGTTTATATCGTACATAGAAGAGATTCTCTTAGAGCTTCTAAAATTATGGCTAAAAGAGCAATAGATCATCCAAAAGTTGAAGTTTTATGGAACTCTGAGATAATAGAAATATTAGGAGACACAGTTGTAAGAGAAGTTATTTTGAAAAACAATAAAACGAATAAAACTGAAAAAAGAAAGGCCGCAGGCGTTTTTTTTGCAATAGGTCATAGCCCTAATACTGGATTTTTAAATAATCAAATTGTATTAGAACCCAATGGTTATATTAAAGTTGAAAAAGGCTCTACTAAAACTTCTATCGAGGGTGTTTTTGCAGCAGGGGATGTTCAAGACTATACATATCGTCAAGCAATTACAGCAGCAGGCTCTGGCTGTATGGCAGCTTTAGATACAGAAAAATATCTTCTAGAAAAAGGGTATTTAAATTAATGCGAAAAATATTACTTCTTATTAGTATATTTTTTATTAGCTCGAGTTATTCACTTGAGAGAGCTCCTTGGTTTGGAGATGTTTTTGAATTTCATTTTTTAAGTAAATATACTTATTATCATTTCAATAGAGTCGATGCAGCACTTGTTCAACCAGATAACTCTTCTAATAACAATCTAGTTCATTTTAATATGTCTTTTTCTCCATCTTTGCAGTGGAGTATAGACTCTGATTTAGAGTTTATTCAAACTCCTCGTCAAAACTTTGGTTTTAGATCGGTAGCTTTTCAAACAAGGTATCTTTTTAAAGATGATATTTTAGGAGATCCTTTAAGTATTGCTTTAGGTGGAAATTTCAGAATTGTATCATCTGATAGCTTAAAAGATGTCTCTACCTTATACCATGCAAATTCTGATTTTGAATTGAATTTAGCTTTTGGAAAAGAGTTTTCGAGATTAGATTACTGGAGGTTTAGATTTTGGTTTTATGGCGCTGTTGGAGTCGCAAACAAGGGTTCACCCTGGCTTAGAGGGAATTTTGCTTTAGAAGGCAACTTAAATGAGAAAAGAAAGTGGTCTCTGTTTGTTGATGCTATGCATGGATATGGCAAAAGAGAGTTTGTGGATGTTTTTAATTTCGATGGGTATGGAAAAATAAGAGAGAGAAACATAGATCTCGGTTTTAGATATGGTTATCGATTAAGCGTCTGGGGTACTCTTAGCTTTGAGTATAAAAGAAGAGTTTTAGCTAAAAGATGCCCTGAAAACGTTAACTTTTTCTCTGTTAGCTATTTAGTTCCGTTTTCATTTTGATCAATGATTATTTAAGAGCTATTAATTAAAAAAAAACTTTATATATTCTAAATATTTTCCAATACATGCTCCTCGGAATGATATGACGCAAGTCATTTATTATTAACCTTTTATGTTTAAGTAAATTAAATAAAATAGTTAATGAATTAAAATATGCTTATTTGTTATAATAATTAGTATATATAAAAATTATAATTAATAAAGCGAGATAATATGAGTTCAATATCTAAAGCATTGAGTTTTGAGAATAGTGCGAGTTTATCGGCTAATTTCTCGGTTGAATCTTTCCCAGATGTAATGTTCGATAAAAAGGGTTCTTTCCAAGCAATTTTACTTAATGGAATTAATGCTGGAAAATATTTTTTACCAGAATATAAAGCTGAATTTAAATTATTTGATATCAGTAGATTACCATTTCCTGTCGATGAAATTTATTATCATATGCGAGACTTTGTGTTGGATGAAACAAAGTTTGATGAGTTTTATATTCAATTAGTTCAGCTTTTAGATTCAATATCTTCTAATGATGGATTTGATGATGATTTTTATTTAGACAAAATTAATGAGTTGGTTCAGATATTAGTAAAAAATGGATTTGATGCAATTCCACCTCACAAACAAATCTCTTATTGGAGTGGAAAAGATGTAAAAGAGTTTATTTTTAATGATGAAAGTCAAAAAGATTTTTTAGTTGATCTTAAAATTCCAGCATACATTGTTTTATTTGAATTGTCAGGACAGATACTTCTTGGAGATGAAATAAAATTTTCTAACGATTTTGCCAGAACTTTTCGAAGATTTGTTTGTAAACATTTAGCGTCTCAAGCAAAAAAGAATGTTAATGTCTATGTGTCTTCAGATGATTTAGTAAATGAAGATTATATAAGAGTAGGAAATCATTTTTGGCAGTTTGAGCTGCCAGTTTTACAAGCTCTAAAACAAAATGGAGTTATCAAAACAATTAATTTTATTTTTTTTGATAAACTTAAAAAAGAATTTAAAAAACCTATCGAATTTTCGAGCGATGAGGCAAAAGATTTAAGATTACTTCGTTTTGTCCCTGTGGAAAGAGAAATAGAAATATCTTCTCCGATGATGGTGTATTCTATTAAGTCTAAAAAAATTGATTTTGTTCCAGATGAAAGTAGTATTGAAACTAAACTGACTTTAGGTAAATTAAAAGCTGTAATTGAGCGTTGGAAAGAAATTGCCCTGGCTAAAGATTAAACAAGCAAAGTCTCAATTGTCTCATGAAGATCCTTTATCTTAAAAATAATAAATTATTGATAAATTGCAAAAGTTATAGCTAAAGCATCGGTATGAGAGATGCTAATCAATATTTCAGGCTTATTAAATTTCTTTTCAGCTTCTTTTGAAAGCTTGGCTAAAGGTTTGCCTTTTTCATCGTTTGTTATTTCAATATCTAAAAAAGAAAGATCCTTTCCAAAACCGGTTCCTAGAGCCTTTGCTATAGCTTCTTTAGCAGAGAATCTAGCTGCGTAGTGTATTGTCGAATCTTTGAATTTAATGCAGTATTTTCTCTCAGCTTCAGTGAAAATCTTTTCTAAAAAGGGAGCTCCCTTTCTTTTAATAACTAAGCGCAGCCTTTCAATTTCTATAATATCAGTTCCAATTCCTTTAATATTCGTCATCTGGCTCTTCTTCGTATTCTTCTTCTCTTTGCGTATCATCATTGCCCTCAACGTAGCCCTCATGATCAAAAGCATTACAGAAAATCATTCTACCGCTAGAAGTGTGTTTAACAGACAAAACTTGAGCGTCTATAACCTCACCGATAAAGTCGCCTCCACCGTTTACAACAACCATAGTTCCATCTTCTAAATAACCAACGCCCTGGCGAGGCTCTTTGCCGTAGCGCTGAATCTTTATTTTTATCTGTTCTCCAGCTTGCATTAATGGTTTTAAAGCGTTAGATAAAGCATGTAGATTAATTATTTTAATGCCTTCGATCGATGCGCTTTGAACTCTTGAGATATCCGCTGTTAAAATATTTGCATCCAGTAATCTAGCTAATCTAAATAGCTTTGATGTCTGATCTTTTATTTCAGGGAAATCGGTATCATTATATCTTAGTTCTAAAGTAGGAATTTCTTCTAATTTTTTTAGTGTTTCAATACATCTTTTGGCTTTGACTTTACCTTGTTCATCTCCCATTTCTACTTGAGCATAGAGCTCTTTTATTGTAAATCTAGGTATCACCAAATGGTGATCTACAAGGCCAGATGATGCAAGGTCAATAATTCTTGAATCTGCTAAAATTGAAGAATCAATTAATAGATCTTTTTTCTTTTGAGCTATAGCTGTGAATTTTACAAAAGGAATACTAATATAGAGCTCATCGGACGCTCTTATAGTCATGAGTGTTCCTAGATATAAACCAAATAAGAAAAGGGCTATTCTCGTAATTTCTAAAAAGTGTGGAGTTAAAATAAATGTTTTAGAGCTGATATGCAATATTGTATTTAAAATTAAAACTAGAGCTTGACCCATTAAATAACCGATGAAAAGCCCAACAATAGCAATATTAAATGATCTTAAATTGAACCTTCTAAATAAAATATCAAATCCAAAAAGTAAAAAAGCAAAGGCAACGCCTATAATTACGCCAATAGCAGCATTGATTGTTACATCTCCGACGGTAGCACCTACCATATAAATAGTTATGAAAAACACACTGAGTATAAAGAAAAATATTCTTGAAAACACTAAAGATAGATTCATGGCTGAAAGCCTCCTATATATATATTTTTTTTATTCTAAAAATAGTTATTTTATAGCTTAAAATTGTATGGGATCTTTAGTTTTTTTGTCGATGATTATAAAAAATTATTTATGATATTTTGTGTTTTTAGAAATTTGAAAAGCTCTATATAGTTGCTCCACTAGTATTAGCCTTACCATTTGATGGGTAAATGTAAGCTTAGATAATGACATGGTGTAATTTGCTTTTGTCTTTATTATCTGAGAGAGTCCAATATCTGATCCAATCACAAATGAAATTTTTGATTTATGATTTTCAAAAAAATTAATAATCTTTTTACTAAATTCTATACTTGTAAAACTTTTTGCTTTTTCATCCAAGCAGATATAAAAATTTTCTTTTAAAACTTTTTTTATCAGATCTTTTTCATCTTTTAAGATTTGCCAATCAAATTTGATATCTTTTGTGAGTCTTTTTTCATACTCAGCTATTGCTTCATTTAACCAATTTTCTTTGGTTTTATGAATTGTGAAAATTTTAACTTTTAACATAGATTAATTTTTTATATACTTGGTTGTAACTTAAGGAGCATTTACATGCTAAGTTATTTTTATTGGAACCCTAAAAAAGAAATTTTTACAATCCCTTATTTGAATATTCCAATTGTTTGGTATTCCCTCTTTTTTTTAATCGGTTTTATAATTAGTTATTATATTTTTATTTCTATTTTAAGACGATATTTTTATCTTTTTGAAAATTTTACTGATAAGGATATTTTATCATTTGATATTTTAAGAGGGGAGTTGAAAAACCCTAAAACTGAGGAGCAAAAAAAAGTATCTGAATTCTTTTTTGAAAAAACTAAAAATGAAAATATTTTAGATGCTAATGATAAAATTTTAGAACTTTTAAATTTATATATTGATGGTAAAATCAAGAATAGACTTTTTTTAGAATATGCGTTTTCAAAAGCAATACTCTCAACTAAAAGTAAACTAATAAAAATTACAGATACAGGAATTGTCTATATTGTTATAGCAACAATCATTGGAGCAAGATTAGGTCACTTAATTTTTTATGAATCACCATCTTACTATTTAAAAAATCCAATTAATATTATTAAAGTATGGCAAGGTGGCTTAGCATCTCATGGAGCTGCCATTGCTATTTTAATAGCTCTTTTTATATTTTGTTATTATTTGAAGAAATTCACTCCTAGACTTAGATATGTTCATCTATTGGATTTTGTAGGTATACCAATAGCTCTAACATGCTTTTTTATAAGAATGGGTAATTTTTTCAATCAAGAGATTTTGGGAGTTCAATCAAGTCTTCCTTGGGCGGTTATTTTTGGTTCTCCCATGGAAAATGTAACAATCGTTCCTCGTCATCCTGTGCAATTATATGAAGGACTGTTTTATTTAATACTTTTTGGGCTTTTGCTTATTTTGAGCTATAGAAAGTATTTTCTTATAAAAGAGGGAAAGATATTTGGTATTTTTTTCATTTTAGCTAATGGATTTAGATTTTTTATTGAATTTCTAAAAGTAAGACAATCAGCTATTTTAGAGACTGATTCATTTTTACTTATGGGACAATATCTAAGCATTCCTTTTATAGCCCTCGGCATCTTTTTTCTTTTTTGGGACAAGATTAAAAGCTTTTTCTTGAAAAACATCTAAATGATAAGTAATCTAGATATAAAGTTTTGAAAAGGAGTAAACGTCAATCACCCCTCCCTAAAGGAAGGGGCTTGAACCGTGAGGATCAAGGGCAACTGGTTGACCAGAGAACTAACAGGGAGATTTAAATAATGTTAGTAGTCGTTAAGACAGAGAAAAGACAACAGACCAACGAGTGCCACCTCAGCTTGTTGCTCTCTGCTGTGCAATTAAACAAAGTCCAAAGACTTAGTGTTGCACAGGAAAAAACCTGTTTTAACTTCTCGAGAGGATG
>JAAKFN010000043.1 GCA_011065045.1 Candidatus Anoxychlamydiales bacterium | reverse complement strand
AAAGAAGTGCTAGCGCGCGTTTTCCCCCTAGGGGGAAAGGATATTATAAACTTCTAATAAAGGGAGGCTATTAGGACATTTGTGCTTTGGAGGAATTAGGACCTTTCTACTTTGCTCTAACAGCAAATTATAACATAAATAGAAATAAGTAATAAAAAAGCAATCAAATGGATGAAATAGATACTAAAAAATATTTAATAAATAAAATAAATAATTTAAAAACAATAAAAGATTCATCAAATTGGTCTGTAGATTTATCTGAATTTTTTAAATCCTATAAATCTGAAGAACCCTTTAAAACCGCTTTAAAAAAAATTTTAAAGCTTATAAAAATTCCTCCATAGAGCTTTTACAATTGTTAAAGTACTTAAAAAAAGAATTATATGAAATAAATAACTTACCAAAATTTCCTTACTCAATTAGAGAATTTTCTTATAAAAATCTTCAAAATCCATTCGAAGAACCCGAAAAACATTTTCCTGAAGATATTCATGAATTAAAGTCAGGAAATATGTCAGGAAATATTTAATTAACTATTACATACATAAAGGTCATGCAAGAAATGTTTGATGATTTAGACATATAATGCTCATTATAGATTTGCATAGATTTTTAGAAACGGCAGAATTGGGGCATAAATGAAAAAGGCAGTTAAGCTTTGTTACCTAACTGCCTCTAGATCAAAACTCCGGGTGTAAGATTCGAACTTACGACCAATGGATTAACAGTCCACTGCTCTACCGCTGAGCTAACCCGGAATATCTATACATGCAACAAATTTAGTAAAAACCGTGATTTTTATCAATTTCTTTTATAATAACTTTCAAAATGCTACCCTATTTATTAAAAAAAAGTTTTATGGATACACTTCAAGGATACATCGAATACATCACTTTTTCTAATACCGATAACGGTTTTTTAATCGCTAAATTCAAAGAAAAACAAAAAAAAGATTTAACGACAATAATTGGAGTAATGCCATCTGTTCAACCGGGAGAAGCTCTCTCTATTGAAGGAGAGTGGAAAAATCACGCTACTTTTGGGAGGCAATTTGAAGTAAAAAATTTTGTTATTGAAATCCCCTCTGATATTGTTGGAATCCAAAAGTATTTAGAATCAGGCCTTGTTAAAGGAATAGGTCCTGTTTATGCAGAGAAGATCGTAGAAAAGTTTGGAAAAGAGACTTTAGATATTATCGATGAAAAACCACATAGATTATTAGAAGTTGAGGGTATTGGAAAAAAACGAATCGAAATGATCCGCAAAAACTGGGAAGATCAAAAAATAATTAGACAAGTCATAATATTTTTAAGAACATATGGAATATCACCTACATATGCTCAAAAGATTTACAAAATGTATGCTAATGCATCTATTCAAAAAGTAAAAGAAAACCCATATATTTTAGCAAGAGACATAACGGGTATTGGATTTAAAATAGCAGATAACATCGCTGAAAAGTTAGGGTTTGAAAAAACATCCCCATTGAGAATCTCATCTGGAATTGAGTATGTGTTATTTGAGCTGACAAGTTCAGGGCATACTTGTTATCCATTAGAAGACTTTCTAAAAACAGCTCAAAAAATACTAGAAGTTGAAGATACTTTAATAAAAAAGGAGCTAGAGTCTCTATTTCTGAAAAAACAAGTTATAAAAGACTTTCTAGATAAAAATGGAGAGAAAAAAGAATTTATTTGGCTTCAATCCTTTTATTTTTTTGAACAAAACATAGCAAAAGAACTAAATAGAATAAAAAAAACTTCTAGCAATTTAAGAGTTATAAATACTGAAAAAGCAATTTTATGGTCAGAGAAAAAATTAAACATAGAATTAGCTCAAAATCAAAAAATAGCAATAAAAGAGTCTATTGACAAAAAACTACATATAATAACAGGTGGACCTGGTACTGGAAAAAGCACAATTACAAATGCTATTTTAAAAATATTAGAAGTGGTAACTCTAAAAATATACTTATGTGCACCGACGGGAAGAGCTGCTAAAAGATTATCAGAGATAACGAAAAAGAAGGCCTATACAATCCACTCTCTATTAGAGTGCGACTTTTCATCCAAAGGATTCAAAAGAGATGAAAATAACCCTCTAAAATGCGATCTAATAATAGTTGATGAAGCTTCTATGATCGATACTCTTTTATTATACCATCTTTTAAAAGCAATCCCCTCAAATGCAAAAGTAATATTTATTGGAGATATTGATCAATTACCATCTGTAGGAGCTGGAAATACTCTAAAAGATATGATAGCTTCTGATAAAGTTTACTTTACAAAACTAACCGAGATTTATAGGCAAGCTAAAGACTCTAAAATAATTCTAAATGCCCACCTAATAAATCAGGCAAAAATGCCAGATATTCATACAGATAAAAACTCTGATTTTAGATTTATTTATTTAGAAGATTTAGAAGAGATCGAAAAAAAGATTTTATATTTAGTTGAAAAAGAGCTCCCTAAAAGAAATTTCCACTCCTTAGATGACATTCAAGTAATAGCTCCGATGAAAAGAGGAAAGGTTGGTATTGAGAATTTAAATTTAGTTTTGCAAAACACTCTAAACCCCTCTTCTAAACCGCTATTTAGATCAGGCAGACGTTTTCATGTAAAAGATAAGGTCATGCAAATTAGAAATAACTATCAAAAAAATGTATTCAATGGTGATATTGGTAAAATTCTACATATCGATACTATTGATCAAAGAATGGATATTGGATTTGATGAAAATGTCGTCTCATATGATTTTTCAGAGCTCGATGAAATTAATTTAGCATACTGCGTTAGCGTACATAAATTTCAAGGATCAGAGTGTCCATGCATTATTATGCCAATTCATACAACTCATTATAAACTACTTCAAAAAAACCTCTTATATACAGCTATAACTAGGGGTAAAAAACTAGTTATTCTAATAGGCACCACAAAAGCTTTATCTATTGCAGTAAAAAATAAAGAGGTCTTAAAAAGATATACTGGCTTGGAAAATGCTATTAGAAATATAGGATCAAAAGCTCAAGAGACATTCCTGCCGGGATTTTAAATTTAAGGTTGACGTTTTAAAAAATTCTATAGATGACATTATCATATTACGCTCACATGATAAAAAACCATTGTGAAAAAATAATTCGATATATAAGATATAAGTCTATAATTAAAAACTAGAAGGCACCATGTTAAAAATTATTTATCCAGCGTCTTTCTTAGAAGATATTGCCTTCAATAAAAAAAATCAGCCAAAAACGAATATTTTAAAAGAAACCACTGCACGAATTGTAGCTCTAGTAGCTCCATTATTATTTGCTTACCAAACTACTTTTCTTTTTTTTATTGGCATCGTCGATTTTTTAGCACCAAGGATTTCTAAACCATTTCAATACAAAAAAGACTTTAGTAGAAGTTTTAATTTCGCCAAAAGCTTATTATCTGCAACATTGGAAATACCCGAAAAATTATTTTATGGTTCAAAATCATCCCCAAATTATTTAAAAATACTTAACAGATATGATTTTGAAAAGCTTAAAACAGATCTTACTCTTGACTCTATGGATTTTTTAGGGATAGTACGTTAGTTCATTCGAGTTAATCCAAATTTTAGACAGTTAAAAAAGAAAAAGCCAATCGATATAAGATCAACTTGGAATGTCGCATTAAAATGCTCAGGAATTAAAAATTTTCGTTTTCATGACTTTGAGACATTGCTGTACATCTTATTTGGAAATGAGATACTCTCATTTAAGTGATAGTCATTTATCAGAGGTTGTTTCTAAGATGAATGAGAAGATTTTAAGTTAAAATAATATTTTTAATTAATACATTATAATTATTCTGGCATTAAATCTTTTGGAGAACATTTTAAAGCCATTCCCAAAGTCATAACATCCTCTCAAAGTGAGGAGCTTGATAATTGTGAGCAGCCCTGAGGGCTGCCAATAAAATAAAAGCTAATTTTGTTTAAGAAAAATGGCCTGACGTTTTTTCTCATATTTTTTTTTAATACTCTCTTTCCTTAGAATCTTTAAATAAGTATAATATAAGCCTTAAAAAGTAAAAAAATATGACAGAAAAAGATCTTTTAAAAAAAGAAGTAGAAAAAAGACGAACCTTTGCGATTATCTCTCACCCTGATGCCGGGAAAACAACTTTAACAGAAAAGCTTTTGTTATACTCTGGCATGCTAACAACAGCGGGAATGGTAAAAGGCAGAAAAGGAAGAAAGGCTGCAGCTTCTGATTGGATGGCAATGGAGCAGGAAAGAGGAATTTCTATAACCTCTTCTGCTATGCAATTTAGTTATAAAGATGTAATCATTAATGTTTTAGACACCCCTGGCCATGAAGATTTTTCAGAAGATACATATAGAACTCTTACTGCTGCTGATTGCGCTATTATGGTAATCGATGCATCCAAGGGAGTTGAAAAACAAACTTTAAAATTATTTGAAGTCTGCCGTTTAAGAGAGATTCCTGTTTTGACATTTATAA
Source organism: Candidatus Anoxychlamydiales bacterium (assembly GCA_011065045.1). Lineage (GTDB taxonomy): Bacteria > Chlamydiota > Chlamydiia > Chlamydiales > SM23-39 > JAAKFX01. The sequence goes on along the minus strand of JAAKFN010000043.1, from coordinate 7,530 downwards.
ATAAAATGGATCTCTATGGCCGCAATCCTATAGATTTGATGAGTGAAGTTGAGAATGTTTTAAAGATTGATTCCTATGCCATGAACTGGCCGATTGGATCGGGAAAAGAATTTCAAGGGATTGTCGATAGAAGAAAAAAACAATGCCAATTTTTTTTAAGAACCCCAAAAAGCGGATCTCAAAAAACAGATATTTTTACTTATCCTTTGGATAGCGCGGAAACTAAAAGCAAACTATCTGAAATGGAATATAAAGAACTTTTAGAAGAGATAGAACTTTTAGAATTAGCTGGCAATAGCTTTTCTATAAAAGATTTTTTAGCAGGCAAAGTCACTCCTGTTTTTTTTGCATCGGCTTTAATAAATTTTGGAGTAGAATTTTTCTTCGATGCTTTTATTCATTTAGCACCTTGCCCTCATAAACGAAAAGCTAATCTTATTGATGGCATGGAGATAGAAATTGACCCTGTTAAAGACCCATTTAGTGGCTATGTTTTTAAACTACAGGCCAATATGGACAAACGCCATAGAGATAGCACAGCTTTTATCAGGATTTGCTCAGGACGTTTTGAAAAAGATCTAGTTGTAAAAAACACAAGGCTTAAAAAACAGATCCGTTTATCAAGACCACATGGAATGCTCGCCGGTCAAAGAACAACGATTGAGATTGGATACCCGGGAGATATTATAGGAGTAATCAACCCCTCTTTTTTTTCAATAGGAGATACCATTTCACTATCTGGAAATTTTAATTTTAAACCATTACCACAGTTTCAACCTGAGCTTTTTGCTAGAATTCAACCAAAAGATGTAGGAAAAAGAAAGGCCTTTGATAAAGGAGTCCATCAGCTTATCGAAGAAGGCGCTATTCAAATGCTAAAAACAGATCAGGGAGATCTAATTTTTGCTGCCGTTGGTCAACTGCAATTTGAAGTTATGCAATATCGTTTAAAAGATGAATATAAAGTTGAAACAATTTTTACTCCCCTGTCTTATAAATGCAGTGCATGGATTTTAGGAGATATAAAAACTTTTAAAAAATCAACAACATCTAGACTTGTAAAAGATAGACATGACCATCCTATGGTAATATTCGACAGCACATTTGATAAGCAATATACAATAGATAAAAACCCCGATCATAGATTTGTTGATGTCTTATTTTAAAAAGAGATAGACCTCTTTGTGGTTACTTTCTGAAAAGACTGGTTTAAATAGATGCAAATAAACATTTTTAACTTAACTGCAAACAAAAGAATGGTGTTTTTAAAGATTTTTTTTTGCTATACTAATCTGCTCATTTAATAGAGAGGTCGCATGTTAGTAAAATTTGAAATTTCATATACTGGAAAAGCACACTGTCAGAGCCGCCAAGTCGAATGCATTTCGGTTGAATTAGAAGGTGTTGTTAAAAAAATAGAAGCCTATATTGATGGAAGAATTAATGAAGAACAGATCTTAAAGTATAGAGTTCAAGATGAGAAGGGATCTCGCATTTTAGATACTATCTCAATAGCTTCTGATCAGCTTCCAACTATTAAGCTTAAAGCTAGAGCTTTGGGAACCTTCGAAGCTCATAACCATTTGATTATGCATGACGATGGGTCTATCTCAAAAGAAGAGCGCTTCTTCTATGATAAGCTTCCAATTGATATCTTAGAATTACCTAAATTCGAAGATGGAAAACGTTACCGCATACGAGTTATAAATAATGATCAAAAACTGAAGGCTATATTTAGTGAAGTTGTAAATACAAGGCCTCAAGAAACGACAGAGGATAGAGTACAAGCTCAATTTGAAGCTGGAGCGAAAGGGATTGGTTTTGATGAAGAGACAGATCTAATATTGGCGGCAAAAGAGGGCCATATAGAAAGGCTTAAAGAATTATTACAGCAAGAAGATATCGATGTTAATGCTAAAAATGAATTTGATCGTTCAGCTCTTACATATGCGTCGAGAGAAGGCCATTTAAAAATAGTTCAAATATTACTACAACAAAAAGGAATTGAGATTAGTATCGAAGCTCTAATAATTGCGTTGAGAGCAGGCCATTTAGAAATAGCTCAAGAATTATTACAGACGGATATAGATGTTAATGAGAAAGATAATTATGGAGATACAGCTCTAAGTTGCGCATCAGATGATGGTCATCTAAAAATAGTTGAAATATTATTACAGCGAGATAATATTGATTTTAATGTAAAAAATTCCTTTGAAGCTACACCTCTTATATTGGCATCAAGAAGCGGCTATTTAGAAATAGTTGAATTATTATTAAAGCAAGAAAAAATTGATATTACAGTTAAAGATTCAGAAGGAAATACAGCTCAAATGATAGCAAAAAAATATGGTAATACTGAAATAGTTAAACTTTTAGAAGATTATAAAAAATCGAATTCCTATGCTGCTAATTATTCAGAAAAAATAACTCGACTCAGCAAAGGCTTAGATGGAGCTGAGAAAATTAAAAGTGAACTTGAAGAACTTGAAAAAAACTCAAAAAATTTAGATCCTCAAGAGATGGATTTAAAACTCCGTGAATACCAAGATAAACTGGATAAAATTGAAAAAAAATCTAAACACACCGAAGATGATCCTTTTATTTCAAATGAGTATTTAAAAGGACAGACTCACTCTTCTACCTCACATGATATCTCAGTAGCACTAAGTAATTCTTCTCCTGAAGAAAAGATATTGTCTCTTATCGATACTCTCATAGTTGAAGATGAAGAAACAGAGAATCCATTAAATTATATTTCCCATTATGAAGGTAAACCTGAAGAAGCAATAAAAAAATTGGCAAAAATATATTCTGTCAAGAAGAATCATTTGATGCAAGCTTTAGCAAAGGGCTACTCTTCGGAAACAATTAAGATTATGTTAGATCAAGCTATTGAGAATGATAAAAACTTGGATACAGAAGATATCGTATATTCTTATCTATCAGATCTTTCTAATTTCGATGAGGATATAATTTTAAAATTCATTACACACGCGAGTGAAATAAGATATTATCAACTTGATTCTGCATTTGAATTAAAACTCTCTGAAAAAATTATATCTGCTATTGTTGATAAAGTTGACAAGCTTGACTATTACACATGGAATAACATTATAGCTGAATCATCTTGGGATGCCTTTCTACAAAAAAAGAAAGAAAGTTTAGGTGATGATTTTGCTATAACACGAGAAATTAGTGAAGAATACTGGAATCTTTATAAAGATAAGCCTAAACCCTATCTTCCAAACTTAACATCTTTTTCCGATTTATTTATTCTAAAGATTTATGAGAGAACCAAAAGACCTTTAAAGGATTTGGTAGGACAGGTAAATGAAAAGACTTTAAAGTCTCTTTTCGAGCATTTAAAAGAAAGAAAAAAAGAAATTAGTCTTGAAGATTTTAAAAGCGTTTTATTATATGGTTATTCCGATCAGATGGCTTTACTCATATGCAATACATTCCAAAAAGGTCAAATAGATAATCAAACACTACAAATTGCCAAAATGAGAAATTATTCTCGGATAGTAATTCAGAGCATTGAACAAAAGCTCGAACCATCATCATCATGCACGATCATGTAATTTTTACATTTTTGAAATAATCTCTCTCTAGAGATATGAATAGGAGTTTATTGATGTCTTATTTTAAAAAGCGTTAGACCCTTGATCTTTTTTCACCTAAAACTAATTTAGCAAACACTCGCCCCTATTTCCATATCTTGAATAAAAGGAATCTCCAAACTATCATCATCCTCGCCAGAGGCTAAGATCATACCATTGCTCTCAAAACCCATAAGTTTTGCTTTTTTGATATTAACGACAACAATGACTTTTTTATTTAGAAGCTCATCAGGGTTAATGCTTTTAGCAATACCTGAGATAATCTGTCTTTTCTCAAACCCCAAATCCACTTGTAGCTTTAAAAGCTTTTCACTTTTTTCTATTTTCTCTACTTCAATTATCTTTCCAACTCTCATATCGATTTTATCAAAATCCTTATAAGAGATCTCATTTTTAAGATCTGGAATAGATTTTTTAGGCATGTTTTGATCATCAGATTTTTCTTTTAATTTATCCATCTCTTCTATCACCTTTTCATCTTCTATTTTTTGAAAAATCACCTCAGGAGGAGGTAACTTGTTACCCTCTTCTAGGCTCAAATTTTTTACACTATCCCATTTTTGTTGAGATAGATTTGTAACATTTCCTGTCATCTCCCATATTTTTTGAGAAGATGTTGGAATTATTGGGTTTGAAATTAAAGCTAGAGCTTTTATGCATTTTAAGCATAAGTTCAGTGAGGTATAGAGCTCTTCTTTTTTTGATTCGTCTTTAGCTAAAACCCAAGGTTTTTTATGATCGAAATAAACGTTAGCTATCTGAGATAGCTCCATAATTATTTGAGTTGCTTTTCTAAGTTTGTAGTTTGAATAAGCTATATCTATGTCAGTTATGCTTTTATTGATATCATCTAAAAACTTTTGATCCATAGCATCTAGGGAATAACTTTTTGGTATTTTTTTATCTGCAAATCTCTGAATAAAAGTAAGCGTTCTATGAATAAAATTCCCAAATTTACCAACTAGCTCAGAGTTGCAATGCATCTGAAAATCCTTCCATAAAAAATCAGAGTCATGAGTCTCTGGCGCAATAGCTGCTAAATAAAATCTAATTTGATCTGTAGTGAATTTTTCAAAAAAGCTTTTTAGATCGATATACCATTTCTCTGATTTTGAAAATTGTCTTTTTTCTAACATTAAAAATTCATTAGCCGGAAGATCATCTACTATCTTATATGGCTGTTTTTGCCCCATAAGCATAGCTGGAAAAAATACCGCATGAAATGGAATGTTATCTTTTCCTATGAAATTTACTAGTTTTGTTTTTTCATCAAACCAGTAATCTTTGTATTTCTCTTTTTCACCAATTTTTTCTGCCCACTCCATTGTAGCTGAGATATAACCGATCGGAGCATCAAACCAAACATATAAAACTTTACCCTTGGCTTCGTCTAAAGGAACCGGAACGCCCCATGTAGAGTCTCTTGTAATAGCTCTCTCTCTTAGATCTTTGATATATTCTTTTGAAAAGTTTAAAACATTATCTTTCCAGTCTTTATCTTTTATCCAAGTAGATAGCTTATCTTTAAACTTATCAAATCTCATATACCAATGCTTCGATGGTTTTAAAATGAGTTTAGAATTTGTTAGTTTAGATCTTGGATTTTTTAATTCTTTAGCATCAAAAGTTCTTGAGCACTTTGGACACTCATCGCCTCTAGCGAATTCATATTCACATTTAGGGCAAGTACCTATCACATATCTATCTGCTAAGAACTTATTTTCTTTTTCAGAAAAAAGATGATCTTCTGTCTTAGCTTCAATATATCCACTATTATATAAATCTAAAAAAAACTCTTGAGAGAGTTTTTTATGGGTCTCAGTAGTTGTTCTAGAATAATGATCAAAAGAAAAGTTTAATTTTTCAAAAAAGTTTTTGATCATTTCATGATAAATATCGACATGCTCTTTAGGAGTTCTATTGGCTATCTCTGCGCTCAATGTTATTGCAACGCCGTATTCATCAGATCCACAAATATATAAAACATCTTTGCCCTTTAATCTTTCAAATCTAGCATATACATCAGCAGGCAAGTAAGCTCCAGCTATATGACCAAAATGAATAGGTCCATTAGCATATGGAAGCGCTGATGTTATAAGAACTTTTTTTTTCATCTATGATTCTTGTGGCTTAAACTCATCAGGTAGTTTCACAAGCTCATCGATAACTTCAACAAGCGTTACATACTCTTCTCTTGCAATTCTTTCTTTTGCAAGTTTAATACCAAAGTTCGATAAATCAAAAAAACTTTTAAACTTATATTTTAATCTTTCATTAGTTAGATATGTTGGTTGTCTCAAGGTTTACTCCCAATATTTTAAATTTTTAACTTTATGCTCTTCAGCAATAAAAACAGATCTAAGCTCCTCATAGGATTTATCAAGATCTATGTTTGTTATATTATAATCATAATTCGGGATTTGTTTCATCTCTTCATTTGCCCAAGAGAGTCTTTTTTCAATCTCCTTATCATCTATATCTGCTCTTTTTTTCATTCTCTCTTTTAATGTATCAATGCTAGGTGGTGAAATAAAAATATATGTACTCTCAATTTTATTTTTTAATTTCATAGCTCCCTGGGTATCTATCACCAAAACCACATGTTTTTTTTCATTTAAATTTTTCTCAACAAAAGTTTTTGATGTCCCATAGTAGTGATCAAATACCTTCGCATACTCTAAAAAATCATTCTCTTTTATCTTTTTTTCAAACTCTTCTTTAGTTACAAAAAAATAGTCAACCCCCTCTTTTTCATCTTTCCTTGGCTCTCTTGATGTAAAAGAGACGCTCTCTATTATGGATTTAAATTCTTTTGTGAGCATTCGAGTAAGCGTTGTTTTACCAGTTCCAGCTGGAGCGCTAATTATAAAAAACAGTCCCCTTTTTAAATTTCCCAAAACTTTTTGGCTCATAAAAATCACTCTATGTTTTGTAGTTGTTCTTTAATTTTTTCAATTTCATCTTTTATTACAACGGCTGCTCTTGAAATATCTGCATCAGATGCTTTAGAAGCTATCGTATTTGCCTCTCTTAAACATTCTTGAAGCAAGAACTCTAGTTTCCTGCCAACAGAGGCTTGCTTCGCTTTTAAAAGCAGTAAAAACTCTTTAAGATGATTATCCAATCTTAGAATCTCTTCAGTGATATCTATCTTATCTGCAAAAATAGCAACCTCTTTTAAAAGCCTATCTTCAATTTCTGATTTATCTCTAAAAATATCTTCAAATTTTGTTTTCAATCTTTTTTCAAAGTTTTTCTTTGTAATTGGCGCCTTTTTTTGAATAGATGAAAGCTGTTTTTTTATTGAAGCTATTCTTTTCTCTAAATCTACTTTAATTACCAAACCCTCTTTTTTTCTCATTTGAATGACATTATTAATTGCTTTTTCAACTGAGTCAAAAATCATTTTCTTTAAAGAAGCTACATCTTTTATTTTCTCTTCTGGAATATATTTTGTTTGAGAGAGCAAAAAACCTAGAGTTATCTCATCTTTTTTAAAACCCAAATCTTTAGATAGTTTTTCCCATCCCATTTTTAAGTTTTTTAAATAAGCAGAGTTTGGAAGCATCGAGGAAATATTTTTATCGCTTGGTGAAAACTCAAATTTTAAAGAGACTTGGCCTCTTACGATTTTTGAAGATATGTATTTTCTGATCTCTGTTTCAAAAGAGCTAAAAACTTTTGGAAGAAAAATGTTCACTTCCAAAAATCTTTTGTTAACAGTCGTTATTTCTAGAGTTAGCTTTCCAACTTTTGAAGAAACTAAAGAGGCTCCAAAACCTGTCATAGAATTTATCATTTAAAACCCTTAAAATATTTTCCTTCTATAAAATAGTATCATAAAATAGTTGAGAAAAGTCAAGAGATCAAAAAAATTTACCTAAATAAACAAATATCGCTAGAAACACTA
>JAAKFN010000042.1 GCA_011065045.1 Candidatus Anoxychlamydiales bacterium | reverse complement strand
AAGGTGCGGTGTGTCCAAATGAGATAAATTTCCTGGCTTTCAACACCAAAAAAAGAAAAAAATCTCAGAAAGTAAACCCAAAAAGACCTTTTTTACTCTAAATCAAGAATCCTTTTCGAATTGCTTTCAAATATCTTTAGATCTAAACAGCCTCCTCCATTAGTTTTTCTCATAAATCTCTCCTGCTTATTTATTGAAAAGAAAATGATTATAAAGAAATGTAAATTTATTTTTTAATTTTTGTCAGGTGTTAAGTTAATAGAATTTTTTATCGAAACTCTTGGTTTTATATTTGCTATTTGTTATTCAAAAACTTAAGGGGTAAAAAATGTTTAGCTTACAAAAATATAGAAAAAAAAGAGATTTCACTAAGACTTCAGAGCCCAGGACTCTAGAGGCCAAGCCTCGAAAGCCAAAACCTATAAAACAAAAGAAAAAACCTTTAAAAACAAAAGCTAAAACCAAAGCAAAAAAAAGCTCAAAAAAAAATATATTTGTTATACAAGAGCATTTTTCAAAGAGAAAACATTTTGATTTTAGAATTCAAATTTCAAGCTTCTTAAGATCTTGGGCAGTTCCAAAAGGAGTTCCTAAAAACACAAAAGATAAAAGACTCGCGATCTTAACTGAGAACCATCCACTTGAATATGCAAAATTTGAAGGGGTTATACCAAAAGGGGAATACGGAGCTGGAAGAGTTAAAATTTATGATGTGGGCACTTTTGAAAATATCAAAAAAGATAAAGAAGGGAAAATTGTCCCAATAAGTAAATGTTTTAAAAATGGTCAGATAGAGGTTTTTTTACATGGAAAAAAAATAAATGCAGCTTTTGCTCTTGTAAAATTTAGAGATGATAAAACTTGGCTACTTATAAAAATGAAGAAGAGAAAAGATGATAAAAAATCTAAAAACTAAATCTCAACCAAATTTTATCTCGCCAGAGCTAGCTACTCTAACAGAGAAATATTTCTCAGATAAAAAGTGGCTTTACGAAGAAAAATTCGATGGAATTAGATGTATAGTAGTCTCTAAAAATGGTAATATAAACCTATATTCTAGAAATAAAAATAAGCTAAATCTTAAATTTCCATCTCTTTTAGAACCTTTTAAAAAACAAAGAGTAAAAAATTTTATAATAGATGGTGAGATTGTAGCTTTTGAAGGAAATATCACCTCCTTTTCAAAACTCCAACAAGTTAAAAAAGAGAAAGTAAGTGTCTATTTTTATGCTTTTGATCTTTTATACTACGATAAATACGGTCTAAAAGATCTTGAGCTTATAGAGAGAAAAAAACTTTTAAAACAAAAATTTAGGTTCTCTACTAAATTTAGATATACCCCTCACATTTCAGAAAAGGGCATAGCTTTTTATAAAAAAGCTTGTAAAAAGGGTTTAGAGGGCATTATAGCTAAAAAAAAGGATTCTAAGTATTTATCTAAAAGAACTAGAAATTGGCTTAAATTCAAGTGCTCAAATAGGCAAGAGTTTGTAATTATAGGCTACACGGATCCTCAAAAATCTAGAATAGGATTTGGAGCGCTCTTAATTGGTTATTATGATAAAAGCAAACTCAAATTTGCAGGCAGAGTCGGAACTGGATATGACTTTGAGTTTTTAAAAAGCTTTTCTAAAAAACTCAAAAGAATTGAGACTAATAAAAAGTTAATTAAAGAGAAAATTCCTTTAAAAAACATACATTTTGTAAGGCCTAAATATGTTTGTGAAATAGCTTTTTCTGAGTGGACAAGAGATTTAAAACTTCGCCATCCTAGCTTTATAGCTCTTCGTTTTGATAAACCTCCAAAAAAAGTCGTTAAAGAGAAAAAAGGAAGATAAAAAATGGTTGATATCACGAATAAAGAAAAAATACTTTTTCCTAGATCTAAAATCACTAAAGAAGAGTATGTTCTTTACTATAAAAAAATAGCTAAAAAAATTCTTCCATTCATAAAAGATAGACCCCTTACTTTAAAGAGATTTCCAAACGGTATACAAGGCGAAAAGTTTTTTCAAAAAAAAGTAATGGATTACTATCCAAAATGGATAAAAACTATCTCTGTTAAAAGAGAAGGCAAAACCCCTATAAAAATGCCAGTTATCACAAATCTAGATTCTCTTCTATATATAGCCAATCAAGTAGGCGAGCTCCATCCTTGGCTATCTAAAATAGATAAATTAGATTATCCAGATAGACTTATATTTGATTTAGATCCTGAAAAAAATAACTTTTCTAAAGTAATAGATGCAGCTAAAGATTTAAAAAAGCTTTTAGACACGCTTAAACTTCCCTCTTTTTTAATGACAACAGGATCTAAAGGCCTTCATATTATAGTTCCTATAAAAAGAGAAAAGACTTTTGATGAAATAAGAGCTTTTGCTAAAAAAGTAGCAACTTATTTAACTACTTCATATCCAGCTAAATACACTATAGAGACAAGAAAAGATAAAAGAAAAAAAAGGGTTTTTATAGATTACTTAAGAAACGCTTTTGCTCAAACAGCCGTCTCTGCTTATTCTATAAGAGCAATTGAGTCAGCTCCAATTGCTACTCCTATAACCTTTCAAGAGTTAAATAAAAATTTGAATGCTCAAACATTCAATGTAAGAAATATTTTTAAAAGATCTAAAAATCCCATATCTTCCTTAAACTCTAGGCCAGTCTCTATAAAAGCAGCCTCTATAAAAATAGAAAAATTATTAGAAAAACTTCATTAAAATTTTTATTAATATAAAAAAATATTTTATAATAACGGAAATTAAAGAAGTTTATCGATAAAAAATCGCTTTTATGGTAATATATTTGTAATTGTTAAAACTATCTTAATAACGGTTTATAATAATTAATATTAAAAACTTTAAAAAATATTTATAAATATAAGGAGAATATATATGACTTCAAATGTAAGCAATCTTGGGCCATCTACAGGACCTCAAATGGGTTGGAGTGTTACAGATTCAATTAAAAATAGATTAGGTTTAAATAGCGCTTCAAAAAATCCAAATATCGAGCTAGCTAAAGATGTAGCAAAAAGAGCTATTGATTTTAGTTCAGATTTTTTTGTTCCTGAAATTCTAGGAGGATATTTCTCTCCTTTAGCATATTTAGGTATACCAACTAAAGCTGCTCTTGGAATAGTTTATAATGCTACAAATGCAGTTGCTCATACAGCATTAGCTGCTAAAAAAGCTTTAGATGGAGATGCGACTGAGCGTAATAATCATATTAAATCAGCTGCAAAATTTGGATCAAGAATTGTAGCAGATAGCGTTCTTTTCGCTATAGGAACTCCAGCTATTTTAGCTGTATCATTAGCTAATTTAATTGCTCCTAAACAGTTAAGAGAAGGAACTGAAAAAGCTTTTAAATATATCGATGGTAAAATTGGAACAGTTTATAGACCCGGTGTTTCTCATTCGGAAATTCAAACAGATGATGTTGTAATGAAAGTTTCTACTGCATTCTTAAGAAAAACTAGAGGTTTATTAACTTTAGGTGCAGATGGGAAATTGAGAGAACCTGGTAGTGAAGCTGAAGCCCTTGCTGGTGGAAGAAGAACGAGAAGAAAAGTTTAACTAAAAGAAGCTTAAGAAAAAAAGTACTATGTAACTTTCAAAAGCTCATCCCAAGAAGAGGTGTATTTAAAAGACCTCATCTTAGATGAGCTTTTATATTTTCTTTGAATATCTTCAGCTGCAAAAAAGAGAACTTTTTTATTAGATTTTTTATTTATCTTATCAATAATTTCCATAAGAGAGTCTTTATTTTGATTGCTTAATTTCGAGAAAAAATCCATTTGAGAAAATTTTTTATCTGTAAAATCGCTTAGTATTATCCCTGCTTTTTTATATAAAAAACCCTGTTTAAAGATCTTTTTAAGCCCTTTTTTCGCATATGAAATAAGATCGGGGGTGTAAGATGTTGGATTTGATAGAGTTATTTGAGTTGAGTTTGAATAAAAAGGATCTTTTGAATGAAAACTCGTAGATATAAAAACTGATATGAAATTTGTATGCATATTTTGATCTCTTAGCTTTTTAGCTCCTATTGAGATAAAAGAGCTAATAGCTTTTTCTAAATCTTTTAAATTATCTATTTTTTTTGCAAAAGATCTTGAAGTGCAAATAGACTTTTTAGAAGGTGGTGTTTGATCGATCTCTATGCATTTTACTCCATTTAGCTCTAGAGCTGTTTTAACAACGTTTACAGATAGGTATTTTTTTATAAAATCACTATCTTTCATAGAAAGATCATTAGCTGAATATAGCCCGAGCCTGTAAAGTCTTTTTTTTAATTTAGATCCAATGCCCCAAATATCATCTAAGGGGGTTTTTTTTAAAATATTTTCTATATCGTTTTTCTTAGTTAAGAGACAAAAACCCCTATTTTTTTTAGCTATCTCGGCTGCTAGCTTAGCGAGGGTTTTTGTTTTAGCTATTCCAACAGATACTGGAACTCCCGTCCATTTATATACCCTTTCTTTGATGTTTTTGGCTAGATTCGAAAGATATTGCATATCTTCTATATTTGCACTAGAGAGCTCTAAAAAGGCTTCATCTATCGAATATATTTCCATAGGAAATAAAAAACTCTCTAAAGTTTTCATAACCCTTTGAGACATATCACCATAGAGAGCAAAATTTGATGAAAAAATATGCATAATCTTTTTTTGAACTAGCTCCTTATACTCAAATATAGGGGCTCCCATTTTGATATTGAGTAATTTCGCTTCTTTAGACCTGGCTATTACGCAACCATCATTATTAGATAAAACGACAACAGCTTTATTCTTTAGCTTGGGATTAAAGATTTTCTCGCAGCTAGCATAAAAATTGTTACAATCGACTAAAGCAAACATTTTTGTAGTATAAATTATTTTAAATAGTTTTATGGATCACATATGTCACAACCCCAAAAACCTCAAAATCCATCTCCTTTGTTATTTTAATAGGGCTGTATTTTGGGTTTTCAGAATACAAGTAAACTTCTTTATCTATGATTCTAAGTCGTTTAACGTTAAACTCTCCTAAAAAATTAGCTATAATAATTTTTTTATCAATAGGTTCTATTGATCTATCAACGACTAATATATCACCCTCAGATATTTGAGCCCCAATCATTGAATCTCCCTTAACCTTCACAAAAAAGCTAGCAGGCGGGTTTTTTATTAAAAGCTCATTTAAATCTAAGCTATTTTCTAAATAATCATCAGCAGGGGAGGGAAATCCCGCTTGAATAGGTGTTAAAAAAAGCGGTATTTTTAAAGAATTTTCTTTACAAGGCTTGTTGTTTTTTTTATCCATATCAATCTAATTATAAAAATTAAATATTTTATTGCTATGTAAATGATTATTTTAATTTTTTAAATACTTATTTATATATAATAATATTTGAATTAATAATAATAAAATGTTATAATTATATAAACATTAATAACATAATAATAAAATAAATTAAAAAATAAGGATAATAAATCGTTATGAGTATAAATGCTAAATTACCATTAAGAGTTAGATTTGAAAATTACTTAAACTCTATAGGCAAAGAAACTATTTCGAGGGTAGATCAAAAAGGCTCAAGGTTTTTTAATAAAATAGAAAAAGCTTTAGAGCGTTTAGCTTCTAATAAGAAGAAAGAAAGTCAAAGTCGTGAATTAGAAAATAAAGCAGTCTTTACTGAAATAATCAATCTAACAATTCCTCCTGTTGAAGATATGGCTGAAGAAGAAGTGGAAGAAGAAGAAGTAGTAGCAGCAAAAGAAGGAAAGGTAGAAAAAGCAAAAGAAGAAGAAGTAATAGCAAGAGAAGAAGCAAAAGAACCAAAGGTAGAAAAAGCAAAAGAAGAAGAAGAAGTAGTAGCAGCAAAAGAAGGAAAGGTAGAAAAAGCTGAAAGTTTAAAATCAAAGTATCCAAAAGGAAAAAACGCACTAAAAGTTAGTTTAGCTCTAGCTGCAATCGCAGCAGTAGCATTTAGTTATTATTATTTCACTTCAAGTCCGAGTGAGAACTCAGCAACAGCTGCAAGCTATATGAATCAATCTTATGGTTTTGCATATGCACAAGAGAGAGTATTAGAGGCTGTAAATACAACCGTTGTAGAACCTCTAACATATTCTTTTAATAGCTCTAAGGGAAGATTTAGCTCTGTGAGTGAAAAGGCCTCATACACTATATTAGAAGGGTGTTATAAAAATGTTAGTGGGGTTATTTCAAGTGTATATCCAATAATAGAGCCGGTTGTGAATGCAACTAGAAATGTAACAGAAACTATAGTTAAGAACAGCTCAGAAAAGATATCTCAGCTGCAAGCAGGTTATACTAGAGCGACAGCTGAAGCAGGAAAGCAGTTTTTTAAAGCTACTATTGGTCTTTTTGGGCAAATGCTTGCGAAGAGTGTAGGTAGATAAAACATTTTCTATAGGGCTATAGTAAAGACATTATTTTATTTCTTAAAATAAAGTTTTAATATAGTTAAAATTTGTAAAAAAAATATCTAAAAAACTTAATATATAAAGTTAAAAATAAATTTTCATCTAAAAAATCCAGGAAATATCTATTGAAGAAGTAAAAAAAGATTTTTTTTACATAGAATTTTTTGAATGTAATATTCTTTATTCTAAAAACAATAAAAGTTATTAAAACAGATTAATATTTTATTTTTATAACAGAAAATTTTATAGATAATTTTGTTGAATTTTTCCCTGATATAGTGTTATAATCATTACAAATGGTTAAAAAAATAATTAAGTAAATAATAAAGATTAATACGGGGAGAAATTTTATGTCAGCTGCAGCTAATGTACAATTAACAAAAAGTAATTTGCCAATTATTGGCTCGAAAAATATCAATCAAAACGCTTTGCCACAGGATGTAGTTAAAACAGTTGGCAGGGTGCGTCTTCATGTAATTGACGTATTTGCAAAAATATCTGCATTTTTCAATATTTTGAAAAATTGGCTTTTTGGAAATTCAAAATCATTTAAAGATGATTATGAAAAGTTAGTTTTGGAAACATCATATGCTAAAAAATTAAAACTTTACTCTGATAAAAAATTAAACCCAGATGAAAAAGCTTTTTTGACGCTTCTTGGACAAAAAATATCTTCTTTTGAAGATTTAGAAGGTCTTAAAGGTAAAATTAAAAAAGATCAAAATGTTTTTAGACTTTTTAAAGCCATTGCATCTAAAGCAAGCAAAGAAGATATTGAAAAACTACTAAGAAAAGTGAAAGCTAAAGCTCCAAAAAATTATAGACTAGTATTAGAAGCTGCAAATAGATTAGCTAAGGACTTAAAGGCATCAGATGAAATTAAAAATCTTTTAAATTCTAAACAGCAAAAAGTAGAAGCTAATCCAGATATGAGATCTGAATATAAAAAAACATCTACTAAAAAAGCAATGCTGCCTAGAAAGAAAGAAACTACATCGAAAGCAGAAGGACTAACAACAAAGAAAAAAATCCTCGTTGGAGGAGCGGCTATTGCGGTAGCTGTTGGTATCGCTGCTGGTGTATATTATACTTATACTGCGCCAGGAAGTGTTGTTGAGCCTATAGTGAATGCTATTAGCGGTAGTGAGCTTATAGTGAATGCTACTAGCTGTAGCCCATCCGTTGAAGCAGGTAAACAAGCTATGGGAACATATGGAAGCTTTGTTGGCGGATTGTTAAAAAAGAGTATTGAAAGATAAAATTATTTTTTATCTTTTCATAATGTAAAAAAAGATTACTAACATTAATTTTAAAAAAAAATAATGTTAGTTTTTTTTTGTTAATTTATATTTATAAATAAATCTCTTTGAAAACGTGAGTAATAAAAAATATTTTAATTCACAATTAATTTGCAAATTTTCAGCATAAAATGCTATATTGCATGCAAATTTCAAAGATATTAATAAACAATAAGAGTTAAAAAAATGCCTAGATCTTCAGCTACAAATCAAGTAAATTTGCAGCCTACTTTACCTACTCAAAATATGCGTAGAATACCTAATGATTTAGAGAGGGTTGTTGGTAAAGTATATCTTAAAGCTATTGATATAATCTCAAAAATCAAGGCTTTTTTCTTAGCGTTATTTTATGGAAAATTAAGTAGTTGGAAAGATTTTGGTAGCAACATAAATAGAAGATTTGAAGAAATATCCGAAGGTAAAAAAATTGAAGCTTATGATAAACTAAAAGGGCCTTCACTAAGATATGGAGACACTCTAGCAGTAGGGTATAGAGCGGAGAGTGAAGAAGAAGCTAATGCTTTAAAAGAGTCCAATAAAAATCTAGAAGCATTTAAAGAATTTAAAATAAAATTTACAGATGAAGAACTTGAAATAATAAAGCCATTTTTAGAAGGAATATCATCTAAAGAGACTCTAGGTGCTTCAAATATCTTAATAGATTTAAATAAAATTTTAACAAGTGAGAATATTTCAAAAGATGTTAAAGATTTAATAGATCAAAAATTAAGTCAATTACCTGAGTATCAAACATTAAAAAAGAATTTAAAAGAAAAACTAGATCAAATAAATAAAGAAAATAGAAATAAGTCTTTAAAAAGAGCAGCTAAAATTACAGTTATATCTATTGCAACACTAGGTATTGGTTTGGCTATTTATCAATATTTGAGAGTTCCAATATCAATACCAACGATACCAGTTCCAATCTCACCAATGCCTGTCGATTCTAAATTTTGGTTTGATATCCAAATATTTAGAAGAACATCAAATGATGATGTTAGAAATGTGTTTTGGAAAGTAGGGGAGTTTTTCATAAAAAGACCCTATGAAATAACAAAAAATTCAAAGTTTTTAATACGGCCTTAATAGGAGAAAATCATGATTAATAATATTATTTCAAATATAAGCTCAAGAATGCCTACAGATATTATGCTGGGTTCCATAAGTGGAGGAATGTTTCTAAGAGAGATTTTAATAAATAAGCTATCTATAGATACAAAAGAAGAAGATGATAATGTGACGGTAGCGTGGAAATCTGCTGCTGGTTTTGCAATTAGAGCAACTTCAGCTGGACTTTCCTCTTATAATATTTCTAATTTATCATATATGGCAGCTTTCACAAACCCTGTTTTGGCTATTCATAAAGGAGTACAAACGATTGAATTACTTAGACAAGGAGATAAAAAGGAAGCTGGCAAGAAAGCTCTAGAAGTAGCTGCGCATGTAGCCGTTACTGCTGTTGATTATTGGACACTTGGATTTAGCTCAATGTTTTTTGATATAGGTACTGCAGTATATACACTAGCTGGAGCTGCAATGGATATAAGTAAAACATCTAGAAATATGCATGATAGATTATTTCAATCAAAGCAAGAAATTTTGGATCGCGGACGTTTACGTGCAGAAGGCTATGATGATGATTATGATGAATCATCTGCTGAATCTACTGGTGATGACATGTCATCTGGTGAATTAGATTCAGATTATAGAAGTTATTCAGAAGAAGAAGACGGAGAGTCACCAGTGCTTCGTCGAGCAGCATCGAGTCGTCGAGCAACATCAACAACAGCGTTGTCATCATCAGCATCAGCGCCTCGTCGAGTAACATCGATAGCATCGACAGCATTAGCATCAACAGCGTCTCGGGCTAGTCAAGCTACATCTGCAGTATTGGGAAGGTTAAGTCGTCGAGCACCATCGCCTTGCGATAATGATTATGTAGGAGGAGATGGAGGTTATTCTTCTTCAGCAGGTGAGGATGAGAGTGATTCTCCTTTGTCCGCGTCTGGTTCTTCACGCCCTTCTTTTTCATCTTCAGAAGATTATGAAGACGATGAAGGCGTTTCGTTTATACCACCACCAGCACGAGGAGGAAATGGAGGAGGAGGAAGAGGAAGAGGCTCCAAAAGACGCGTTAGCGGTAGTGCTCCTGCTCAAATAGGAGAGCGCGAAGTAGCATTTGCAGAACAAACTTTACGAGGCCTTAGTTTACCAGCAGCTGGATCTCAACCAAGACCAATTGGATTAAGATCAGCTCCAAGACGAAAGAGTCCTTGGACTCCTAGTTAATAATAGAAATTTCAGCTAAAAAAATAATACAAAAAAGCAAAAGAATTTGTCCTTTTGCTTTTTTTTTATTTAAAAAAATATAAAAATATTTAAGTCTAAAATTTTATGAAAAAAAATATTTTTATCTTATAAAAAAATCTCATCAAATTTATAGCTTTTTTTAGATATGGATAATATCTACTCAATTGCTATCAAAAAAAAATCACTTATATAAAATCTTAAAAACAATCTCATAATTTTTTTTTCTAAAATTAAATTCAAAGTAGTGTTATATATTTTATTAATAATTACATTAGGAGATTTTTTGTGACAGTGGTTGAAAATTTTCAAAAGATCAAAAAAAAAGCTACCGAGTTTTTATTAGAAAAGTATCCAGAGAATTGCATTGTAATTCAAATAGGATCGGCGACTTGTGAAAATGCGGCTGGTTCTAATGTTGTATTTAAAGAATTCAAAAAGCATATAAAAGCAGCTGGAAGAAAAGATGTTATTTTAAAGCATGTTGGATGCACGGGTAGATGCTCATTAGAGCCGATCATTAGCGTGAAAATTCCTTCTAAAAAGTTAACAGTTTATAAAAATGTTGATTCTAAATTAGTAAATGAAATTTTTATGTCCCATATTAAAGAGGGAAAAGTTTTAGAAGAGCATTTGATAGATAAAGAGTGTAAAATTCCAGAAAAATCATTCTCACAAAAAAAGTTAGAAAAACAACCAATTACCCATAAGTTTTTTGAAGTTTATGCAGATATTCCTTTTTATTGTATGCAAACAAGAATTGCACTTAGAAACTCTGGGCTTGTTGATCCACTCAGCGTCTATGAATATATTCAGTATGGCGGATTTAATGCCCTCGCAAATGCATTAGAAAAAAAAGATAGAAAACATGTGATAGATGAAGTTACAAAATCAAAGCTAAGAGGCAGAGGTGGAGCTGGATTTTTAACAGGAAAAAAATGGAGTTTTATAACAGATAAAAGCCCAAAACCTAGATATATGATCTGTAATGCAGATGAAGGTGATCCTGGCGCTTTTATGGATAGATCTATGTTAGAGTCCGATCCTTTTTCTGTTATTGAAGGACTAATTATTGCAGGATTCGCAATCGATGCTGATAAAGGCTTTTTTTATATAAGAGCAGAGTATCCTTTAGCTGTTGAGAGAATTGAAAAGGCAATAGCTATCTGTTATCACAATAATTTACTTGGAAAAAATATTTTAGGATCAGATTTTAGTTATGATTTGGAGATAAGACTAGGAGCTGGAGCTTTTGTATGTGGAGAAGAGACAGCTTTGATTCATTCAATTGAAGGAGAAAGAGGCCAGCCAAGAGTTAGACCTCCTTTTCCTGCCGAGTCAGGGCTTTGGGGCCAGCCTACTATTATTAATAATGTTGAGACTTTAGCAAATTTAGCTGTAGTTCTTTCAATTGGTGGAGATGAGTTTGCAAAAATTGGAAGTGAAAAAAGTGGGGGCACTAAAACTTTTGCTGTCTCTGGAAAGGTAAAACATACAGGCCTTGTTGAAGTTCCTATGGGAACATCTTTAAACGAGATTGTAAACGATATTTGTGGGGGAGTTCCAGATGGAAAAAAACTAAAAGCCGTTCAAACTGGTGGGCCTGCTGGGGGGTGTATTCCAGCTAAATTTATGGATACTAAAGCTGATTATGAAACTTTACATAAAGTTGGATCGATCATGGGAAGCGGCGGTTTAATTGTTTTAGATGAAGATGATTGTATGGTGCAAGTAGCTAGATTTTTTATGAGCTTTTCTCAAGATGAGTCTTGTGGTAAGTGTACTCCTTGTAGAGAAGGAACCGTTAGAATGTTAGAGATCTTAGATAGAATTATAGCTGGCAAAGGTGAAATGGAAGATCTCGATAAATTAAATAGACTTGGAAGATTAATGCAAAGAGCCTCACTTTGCGGTCTTGGTAGAGCTTGTCCTAATCCAGTTCTAAGTACTTTTAAATATTATGAAGATGAATATATCTCGCATATCAAAGATAAAAAATGCACTGCTAAAGTATGCTCATCTTTAATTCGTTATGAAGTAGACCCCGAGAAGT
>JAAKFN010000041.1 GCA_011065045.1 Candidatus Anoxychlamydiales bacterium | reverse complement strand
TAGGTGTGTATGTATCTCTTCCGACTAACTTCTGCATAAAGTTTCCTTTTTGCCCCCTAATCAACCAGTTGCCCCTGATCCTCACGGTTCAAGCCCCTTCCTTTAGGGAGGGGTGATTGACATCCATCGGTTTTTGAACTTCTTCAACATTTACATATATAGCTGGTGGAGTTTTAAAATCCTCTGGTGGCACATAATGATCATTTATCATAAAAAATCCTTTGTTAATTTTTTTTTTGTATTAAAAACTTAGATTATTAAAAAATTTTTGCAAAGTTATTTCTTTATTTTTTTTCTTTTTTTCGTTTCTACTCAAAGCTGTAAAAACTTCCAACAAGAGGTATAGTTATTGATGCAAGTGCAACCAATCCTACAACAGCTGTTTTTTTCATACAGCTTACTAAAGGTGATTTTGGTTTTTCTTTATTAGAAACCGAGGATTTTGGTTTTCTATTTCCTGCTGCCACTCGTGCCTTTAATACTGCATCTAATGCGTCAGCTGTTTTTGATTTTCTTGCTTTTGCTGGTGGTTTTGGTAATGCTCTAGTAGGAGCGGGTGAATACATTGCTAGTCCTTTTTGTGCTGCTGCTATTCTAGCTGCTTTTTTTGCTTCAGCTTCTTTTGCTGCTGCGGCGGCTTCAGCCTCTGCTTTTTCTTTTTCTATTTTAGCCTTTGCTTCTGCTTTTGCTGTAGCTTCTCGTCTTTCTAAATCTTTGAGTACATCAGGGACACTTGCTAGAGAAGCTCTAACAACTTTAGCCTCAAGTGCTGCTTTTAAATCTGCTACTCCCGCTGTATCAAACTCTGGCAACGCCTCTTCCTCGCCTGCAGGAGCAGCTCTAGAGGAAGCTGCTGGAGGTGATGCCATTGAGCCTTCAGATTCTTCAATTGGGCTGCTAGTAGGCATTGGAGGGGAAGAAGCTGGTTGTTCAATTACTGAAGCTGAGGAGTCCAAATAGTTTTGAGATGAATCTTTATCGCTACCATCACTCTCTTCAGAAGCAGAACTTAAAGAGGGGGAAGGCGATGATGGACTTTCGCTTGCTTCAACGGGATCGGAATAAAGAGAGAAAGGTTTGGAAGAAGAAGATGATGATGATAATGATAATGGCTTGAGAAGAGTTCCTCCTTTTCTACCTAGAGATCCTCCTAGGGAACGCAAACGTTTTTCTAAATCTGAAGGATCATTTCCTCCTTTAGGACCATCTAGGCCTTCCGTTGTAGCTGAAAAATCTTCTTCTTTTGCGCTTTCAAGCAAACTTGGATCAAATTCTAATTGTTCAATAACAGGAATATGAACACTTGGATTAATTAAAGGTTTTTCTAAGGTCATGTTTGTTTTCTCAAAATCGATGAAAGAGAATTTTTTTGTAAAAATATAATCTACTTTAATTTTACATTCATCGGGAGTTTCACTAAGAAATTCATTGTAGGTTGTTGCATCTCTATCTGCATCATTGGTTTTAAACCCTGCTTTTTCTAATAGATCTAATCTTGCTCGGTAATGCTCTTTTGTAGTATTTGTATTTAAACCGATAATAGTTCCATCTGCTTCGAATTCATTTAATTTAGATAGTAACTCTTGTAACTCTTCATCTCCGCTAGCGCCACTAGGCATGCTTTCCATGGGATTTCTTAAGTTAAATCTAGAAATATGCGCAGATGCAACATTGTATGTTTTTTCGGTTAATTCATCTTTTAGAGTTAGAATTGTATATCTACGACCCTCTCTTACATTAGAGAGGAATGATTTTATTGGAGTAAATCTACAGCTATAAGCGATAGCTGTATCTTGGCCATCACTTAATATGTCGAAATCATCTCCTAAAAAACTTTTTATTTTATCTAAATCTGATCCGATATTTTGTAGACACAATATAGCGAGTTCATTTTCTTCAATTAGAATTTCATAAGCAAGCTTCGCTGTTTGATCTCTTAAAGCAGAAAATCCTGTAGTATCCTCCGGCGGAGTTTCTTCAGCTCTTTTTAGAGCTTCACTATAATCTTTATCTGTACTTAAATCCCAGGTTAGAACCTTAAATGTACTCATTTTAGTATCTCCTAATTTTTTTTGATAAATTTATATAAAAGCTAAGAAAAAAAGCAATTAGATTTTAAATTAAAATTTTTATTACTACTTTTTTAGAAATTATCTTAGAATTTCGATAACTTCTGTATCAGATACTTGCTCAAAGTTTTCAAAATATTGAGCTATTGCTAAAAAATCATCTGGAATGTATGGGCAGATTACTTCATCTACCAATTTATTTAGTTTTTCAATAGTAAAATATGGCCCTAGAGGAATCGCTACGATTATCTTTTTGACTTTTCTTTTTTTTAGAGCTCCGATTGCTGCTATCATAGTAGCTCCGGTTGCTAATCCATCATCTACTAGAATTATTGTCTTATCTTTTAGATAGATTGGTTTTTTGTTTTGTCTATAGAGCGTTTCTCTTTTATTAGCTAAGGTTTTTTCTTTTTCGATTTCTTTTTTTAAATACTCATCGGATATATCATAGCCTTGAATTAACTCTTCATTTAAGAATTCAAAATCTTCACAAATAGCGCCGATTGCTAGCTCTTCTAAGAGAGGAGAAGATAATTTTCTAGCAACTATGATATCTAATGAGAGATTGAGCTCTTTAGATAAAATATCGCCTATGACAACGCCTCCACGAGGGAGCGCAATAATAATAGTATCTTTTTTATTTTTATATTTTGTAAGAAGCTTTGCTAGCTTTTTTGCTGCATCTGGTCTGTTTTTGAAAAGCATAGAAAATCACCATTTGATTTTATCTTAGATAATTTTTTTAAGAAAATATAGCTAAAAATCTCTTCTAAATAATTTTTTTCTTGATATTAGTTCTCTTTTTTATCATTTTAAAGGTTTAAGAAATTTAAAAAAAAAATGCTAAAAAAATTTAAAAACTTTTTGTTAAATAAACTTTTTTCAAAGCCACTTAAAAAGTTATCCAAAGTAAAACGCTTTTATTATAAAACTATAAAAGTGTTTTGGATCTCTATAGACCACTTTTTTAAGCACCAAATAACACTTAGGTCTTCTGCCTTAACTTACTTCTCTTTAATGGCTATAGTGCCCTTCTTTGCGCTTATTTTTGCTATAGCTAAAAGGATAGGGGATCAAGAAACTATTGAAAAAGAAATACTAGAGAGGTTTAAAGAACAACAAGAAATTGTTGTTAAGGTTATTGAGTTTGCTAAAAATTTGATTGTAGAGGCTAAAGGTGGCTTGATAGCACTAGTTGGTATTATTTTTTTATTTTGGACTTTGATAAAACTTTTCTCTAATTTAGAGTCATCTTTAAATGAAATCTGGAGAGTTACAAACATAAGAAAGTTCAAAAGAAGGCTTTCTAACTATTTAGCTTTTATGTTTGTTATTCCTGTTTTTTTAGTAGTTTTTATAACTCTTAGAATTTATGTCACAAATTTGATATCTAAAGATATCGTAGTTGAATATATTTTTACGTTGCCCCTTACTTTGATTCCATACTTTTTGATCTTAGCTTTATTTACTTTTATCTATGTTTTTATGCCAAAAGTTAAGGTGAAAATAAAATATGCTTTTTTATCAGCTGTTATCTCAGCTACCATCTATCAAATCACTCAAATGATTTATGTGAATTTTCAGATAGGGATTACAAGATTTAATGCTATTTATGGAAGTTTTGCCGCGTTGCCTCTATTTTTGATATGGATACAAATTAGCTGGATTATTTTTTTATATGGAGCAGAGATCTGTTTTGCTATTCAAAATGTAGATAAAATTAAAGTTAAAGACTTACAAAAAAAATAGTTCTCTTTGCCTATTTTAAGTTCTTCCATAGATATCTTCTAATCTAATAATATCATCTTCTCCAAGATATGAGCCTAATTGCACCTCTACTATAACTACTTTTTTGTCAGTATCATTTTCTATTCTATGAACGCCTTCTTTTGGAATAAATACATGATCGTTTTCATTTAATTTTTTTTTCATCTTATCAATAGTCACTATAGGTGTTCCTTTTGCTACAATCCAATGCTCAGATCTTTTTTTATGTTTTTGAAGTGATAATTTTGATTTTGGATTAACTTCTATCCATTTAACTTGGCATGTTTTCTCGAGCTTTAAAGTTTGATACGTTCCCCAAGGTCTTTTATATATTTTATGCTCAACGTTTTCTTTCATGCTAAACCTCTCTTGCTCTATCAGCGAGCGCTAAAGCTCCGAGCAAGCCTGATTCTCCCATGCGTTTTGGTAAAACTATATACTCTTCTATATTTCCTAGCAGTATTTTGTGTTTTAAGTAGCCATTTAAAGACTTTTGGCATTCCTTTCTAACTTTATCCATCAAAGACTTTTTATTTAAAATTCCACCGCCTAGAATCACTTTTTTAGGAGATAGGGTTAAGCTCCAATTTGCGATAGCTGTTCCTAAATAATAAGCTTCTAAATCCCAGGCTTCATGATCATCTGGTAAGTCAGTTGCAGATTTTACATTCCATCTTTTTTCAATAGCAGGCCCAGATGCTAAACCCTCTAAACAATTTTCATGATAAGGACAAACACTCTCAAAATTATCTCCTCGATATCGTGGAATAGAAATATGGCCCATCTCCGGATGAATGAGTCCATGCATAAGATGATTATAGATTATTCCTCCAACTCCTATTCCTGTCCCTACAGTTATATAAATAAATGTATCTATCCCTTGCGCAGCTCCCCATCTTTGCTCGCCTAGAGCCGCTCCATTTACATCTGTATCAAAACCTATCGGAACACACACAGCTGTTTTTATAGCTTGAACAATATTAAAATGTGACCAAGAGATTTTGGGCGATGTTGTAATAGATCCATAGGTAGGGGATTCTTTATGTAGATCTAAAGGTCCAAAACACGCAACTCCAATAGCATCTAACGGATTTTTAGCATGCTCATGTATGAAAAATTTAAAAATTTCAGGCATTGTAATTTCAGGTTTTATTGTAGGAAAGACTTCTTTTTTTATTATGTTACCCTTATCGTCGCCAATTGCGCAGCTGCATCTTGTTCCACCAGTTTCTATTGCTCCAAAATATGCCATATAAACTCTCGTTATAGTTAAGTTTTAAGATAATTTAAAAATAAATCTTCGTCAATAAAGAGATTGATTTAATGTTGAGGGACAGGACAAAAGTAAGTGGTGTTTTGTAGAAAAGCATAGCCTAAAAAGATAGCTAAAGACAGAAAGACTATCAAAGTTGTGTTGTCTTGCCAATCGGTTGTATGTGGGATCACTATACCTCTTGCGTTTTTTGTTCTTTCAAGATTAAGTGCACTTTCAAGTGCTAGGATCTTATCTTTTAATTCTTTTACTTTTGAGCTATCTCCTTCTCTTCGGAATTTTTCAGATTCATTTTCTATTAGTGCATTTAGTTGATCTATTCTCTTTTTGGAACTATCTATTGCTTTTTGTAATTCAGCGATTTCATTTTCTTTACGGCTTTTATATCCCCCTATGGTAGAAATAGTACTATTTTTTAAATCGGATACTACTTTACTTGCCTCAGAGCCTACTTCTTCATCAGGCTCAGCGTTAAGGTTTAGAAAATGTCCCGCAAATTCTTCTTCGCGAAGCGTATATCGCTCGATATCTTCTTTTCCTCTTTCTTTTTGTCCTTCTAAGTCAGCAATTTTGTCATTTAATAAATCGATTTGAATTTTTAACTTTTCTATTTCCGTAATATTTAAATCTTTGCCGCTTAATAGTTGACGACAACCTGGGCAGGGAGCTGTCATGCGCTTTATTTCAGAGTCAGTTCTTTTCTTATTTGAGAAGATAAAATGACGATATAGATTTCTTGCTAAAAATGCGTTAAAACAGTTTGTGCATTTAGCTACAGTATCACCTTCTTCAAAAGCAGTTTTTAAAATAGCACAAACAGGTTTGTGTCCTAGTATTGAGAAATTAATGAAAGGTTTATCATCTGACTCTCTTTTTGAATCTATACCGAAATTTCCAGGATGAGATAAATGCTCATTAGTAAACTGAAAAGTTGTTATTGTTGGCTTACTTGGCGTTGATACACTAGACATAGCTTTAATTTTTTTTTTTCTAGCAGCATTATGGAAAATTGTCTATTTATTATCAAAAAAAAAATGAAAATTATAAAAATTTATTTAATTTTTTTTTTAGCTAGCTCTTATTTAGGGTGTTTTAGAAAAAAAATTGCGAGGAAATACTTGCAACAAAATATATCTTGGCAATTTCTCAAACTACTATGCAGCATGATAAAGATGTTTGATCTTTAACAAGCGGGGTTGTTTCAGTTGCTTTTTTGAATCTTCCATCTGTAATAGAGGAATCTTTTTCTTGTATATAGCTTATTAAGTGTTCTTCAAAAAGTTCATGAAATAGTAATTTAGATTCAAATTGGTCAAGCTCGAAGAGTTTAATTCTCTTAATTGTGATGGGTTTTTCATCTGCTAATTCTTCTTCGCTTACTTTATTTGAAGCGAAAAAGGTCTTAGTAGTAATAATTATATTTTTTGATATTGCATCTATTTTTTCTTTTGTATTTAAAATATTTTCAAAATCTTCTTTGGGAATTCTCTCAAAACCTTTTGGTGAAATTACATAAAAGAATAAAGGTTTTCCTTTGCCATTTTTAGGACATAATACGTGATCTTTAGGGTCTGTAGTAGCGTTATCAAAAGATTCCTCGGAGAGATTTGGCTTAAATAACTTGTCAACAAATTTAGGGCTATCATCTATTTGAATATAGTAATCTTTAGGTTGCGCATAGTAAGGTTCTAATGGTAAAGCGGGATCTTCAGGATTTTTAGGAGAGTCATTGCGAGAGTCATAATTCGGATCTAATTTATCAGGTGATAGGGTGATATTATATTTTTTTGTAGAGCCATCTGAAAGAAGAACTCTCCAAGTGCTGGCTATTAAGGTTACACCAGCGAATTTTCTTCCGTGAGTTTCAGCGCATCTATAAAATGTGGGTGTTATTTTAGTAATTGTTGTCATATTCCTTTCCTTTTTTATTTTAAAAGATCATTTTTTAATGAATCCTAAAAATTTAATTTAAGCAAAATATAGTTACATTGAATGAAAAAAAATATCAAGAAAATATTTTATAAAAATCTAGATTTTAAACATAAGATGATTTTGATATTTAATTTTTAAGAGGTAGTAACACTTACATTTTCGCCTTCAATTATAATGTAGGCGAATTTATCTTTTTCACTTAAAGTGATTTTTTTTTCATAGGTTTTAGATCTGGGCCAAGTGCTTTTGCTTTTTGATACTTTCCATTCTAAATCATATGTGCCAGGCTTTACTAGATAATATTTTCTAGCTCTTCTACCAGAGGCATCAGCTTTTAAAAGTGGAATTTGTTGATTGTTGAACTTTACTTCCATTATGTCATGATGATCTTTTGTAGTATCATCTAAAACTTTGATTTCAACTCTTATAACTTTTTCATCAGGATGAATGTATCTTGATTTGACAAAAGATGCTTTTGCAGTGAGACTTGGATTTTTAGGATATTTTTCAGATGCTAAAAAGCTTCCATATACAATCGCGACACTTACAAAAAAAATAAATAGTATTTTTAGATGCTCTTTCATAAATCTATCCCTATTTTTTAAATAGCTCAAAATCTATTTAATTTGAAGTTTTTAGTTAAAAAAATTGAAATTCATAAATGAAATAGGCATGATTACTAGAAAAAAGAGGTAAATATGAAAATCTTAATTAGATGTTTGTTTTTACTATTTGCTTTTAATTTAGTAGCTTATCAAAAAGTGCAAGTAGTCCCAGTCGATCAATCTAAACAATCTGAAAATGTTCGGATATATATAGTTTATCCAGAAGAAAATCAAGTAGATGGCTCAAGTGAAGTTTGGGTTCAGCTAAGACTAAGAGGTTATCCACTAGGTAATATCTCAAATAATGAAAGAGCAAAAGAAATAGCAAATTCAAAGTTAGGTCAAAGCATACATGTAATTGTTGATAATAATCCATATTTTGCAAGAACAGGACCGAGCCTTTCTCCATTTGATGACGAGGGTAACTATTATGAGTCTATGTATAGATTTAAAGTTCCATACGCTCTATCTCAAGGTGAGCATTTTTTAAGAGTTTTTCCAGCGAGATCATATGGAGAAGCTTTAAAAGAAAGGGGATGTTTTGCAGCAACTAATTTTTATGTCCAAAACAAAAGAGTTAATAGCAAAATGAATCTCTCAGGTCCATATTTAACTTATAATGAACCCTCTGGATTTCTAAATATCAAGGATAAAGAGCCTGTTTTATTAGATTTTTATTTAACTAATGTGGCTCTTTCTCAAGATGGATATTTTGTTAGACTTACTATCGATAACAAAATTAAAAGAAAGTTATCTAAATGGTCGCCATATTATATTTATGGACTTAGAAAAGGAAAGCATACAATTAGATTAGAGCTAATGGATAACAACATAGAAAAAGTTCCGGGATTTTTTAACGATACGACAAGAAGCTTTACAATCAATTAAAATCTTATTATAGCTAAAAACAAAGTTATAAAAAGATTGTATGCTACGTAAGCTCTCTGATAGACAAAGAAAATGGCTCGGATTTATATCGGTAGTATCTTGCATTGCTTTAATTTTTACTGATCAATCTATCCTGCCAGTTGCTATTCCTACGATTCAAAGAGATCTTGGGGCTACAAGCTATTTATCTCAATGGATGATAAATTCATATCTTTTATCGATGGCTGTTTTTATACTAGCCGCAGGAAGGCTAGGGGATATTGTTGGTTTTAGAAAAATTTTTCTTTTAGGGCTTACTATATTTTTATTTGCATCCCTTTTTTGCGCTATTAGTATGAATAGTATTTGGTTAATTACTTTTAGATTTGTTCAAGGGATTGGCGCTGCATTTATGGTTCCTTCATCTTATAATATTTTGCTCGATCTTTTTCCTGCAAACAAAAGGGGACTTGTTGTTGGTATTAATACAGCCGTAGGTTCATTTTTTTTAGCTTTAGCTCCGTATATTGGAGGGCTTTTTACTCAGTATCTAACTTGGAGATGGGTCTTTTGGATAAATATCCCAATATGTTTTATAGGACAAATCTTTGGGATATTAGCAATTGGAAAATCAGAAACTTCTAATGAAACATTTGATTTTAAGGGATTTTTCTTGTTTGCAATTGCAATGATATCGATTATTTTAGCTTTTATGCAAGCTAAAAGCTGGGGGTTTTTATCTCCTGGAATAATTATACTTTTTGTTTTTGCTATAATCTTTTTTTTGTTTTTTATAGCAGTTACCAAAAAAGCAAAACATCCATTTTTAGATTTTTCGTTATTTAAAAATAAACTCTTTTCAGTAGTGAGTTTAATCATATTTTTAGAACTCTTCGCTACAGGAGCTATTATTTTTTGGGCAATATATTTTCAGTATCTTTTAGGGTTTTCTCCATCTAAAGCTGGTTTTGCAATGCTAATTACCGCTATTCCCATAATATTTATGGCGCCAGTTGGTGGAATGTTAATGGATAAATACACTTTCAAAGTTCCAACTATTATAGGGCTTTTTCTAACTCTATTCTCTTTTATTTGGTTTATAGTTTTTTTTCAAAAGGGATCTATAATTTGGCTTTTTCCCTCTTTATTAACGCTTGGCTGGGGGCTTACCTTTAGTTTAACTCCAGCTCTCGCTGCTGGAATTACTTCTGTCCCTAATAAAACAAGAGGTATGGCAACTGGAATATTTGGAACGCTCAGAAACGCTGGAAGATCGATTGGGTTTGCTGTTATAGGCGCTATAATATTAAATGTTGAACATATCTTTTTTTCAAAAGATTTAGAAAAGACTGCTCTAACAAGCAGCTTGGATCCAACTTCATTTGATGGTTTGCTAGCTAAAGCCCCCAAAGCTGTAGATGCTTTTAATAAACTATCTACAAGCGCGCAACCTATCGTAAAAAAAGCTTATTTTGAAGCCACTGAAAAATCATTTTTAATAGCTAACTCAGTTGCTGCCTTTTTAGTTTTAATTAGTATTGTTTGGGTGCTAATTAGATGTAAAAGAAAAAAAATAAGGTGTAAGTCAAAGAGTTAAATTTTAAAGCTTTTTTCGATCTCTTTTATAATTGTTTTATAGAGCAGATCTTTTTTAGTACTATCTTTAGATATTAATACAAATCCGAGTGTTTTTTGATCATTTCTATCTATTGAAGAAGAAAGGATTTCAAAAGATTTAAACTTGAGTTTTTTTACAGCTAAAATAATATCATCTTTTATTTTTGTAAAGGGGGTCTTTAGCATGATATAGAACAGATTTTTTTCAGTTTTTGTATCGATTAAAAAGTTACTATTTTTAAACTCCTTTTTTAAAGTTTTTCTAAACATCAAAAAAAGCTTTTTTAAAATTTTTGCATCTACAATGGTTTGTTGAACTGCAGGTTTTATTGAATAGAAAAACTCTTCTAATATAAAATCTGAAGATTTTTTACTGCTTGGCATTATTTTTTTAAGATTTTCCATAGCATCTAGCTGTTTAGATAAAAGACCGCCATTAAAATCTCTAAAGTTACCTAAGATGTTTGTAAGCTCAGTAAAAATTTTTTGCCTTGCTTTTCTAAGATCGATAGAATGATCTCTTCTTAAAAAATCAAATTTATTTAAGGAGAGTCTAAAAACATTTGCCTCCTTTGGGTGTTTTCTCTTAAGCAGATCTACTATTTTAGTATCATCTAAAGAGAATTTTAAAAGTGTTTTTGAATATGAAAAAAGCTCTTTTAAAGAAGGCGAGTCCTTTTTAAGTAGCCTTAATAAAATTACTCTAAAAGAGATCTCTTTTGAGCTCTGTTTATCAAATGAGATAATTACTTGGGGGATATCTTTAACATAGTTTAGCTGTTTTGTTAAAATGATGATGTTTCTTAAGATCTCTTCTTCATTTCTCGGTAAATATATTGGGTTTATTAACTTTTTCATTTTTGAAATAAAAGCGAGGCTTAGCTTTCTCTTCAAATCATTGATTTCTTTTAAGGAAAAATAATTTAACTCTTTTTTTTCAATCTCCAAATAATAAGAGAGGATTTTGGGATCTCTTCTATCTGTAATAAATGAGCTTTTTATATATCTAAAATCTTTTGTGATTTGAGAAATAGATTCTAAAATATAGCTTTTTTCAAAGTATTCATTTTCATATAAAAGATCCATGACAATTAAAATGCCTAAGATAGGTTTTTTTTGGGTCGAGAGATTTGTTTTTAATATCTTTAATTTAACGTATCTTTTGCTTGTTTGGATTTGCGATTTTATTTGATTAATAGATTTTTTAAAAAAATAGCTAAATGCGATTATTCTAGATACATGCTTTGGATTTCTGATAGTTGTAAAATCACCTTTGAAAATTAAAGAGGTTAGATGAAGTGAATCAAATATATCATTATCAAAAATTTTTGGACTTTTATACATTAAAAAAGCTAGGTTTTCTTTAATCTCATGCAATTTTTTTTCTTCTGAAAATTTTGAAATATAGTGACTTATATGATCAGAGCTTTCTCTATTTTTAGATGGCATTGAAGAGGAAATATCTTTTGCGTAATTAGCTGACATTATTATTAGCTTCATCTCATCTATGAAAGATTTTATATTTCTTTTAACTAAGCTTTTCTCTTTTTCATTTGAAACATTTATAAAATACTCTGATAGATAATATGTTTTTTGAGCAAAATTTTTGAATTTGAACTTAATAGATCTATTAGCATTTATATCGATAGGATTCGCTAGAGTTAGCCATTTATTTAGCATATCAAAAATAAATCTAGAAATGCCAGCTGCTAAATCTGAAAAAGAAAAAAAGGAAAATGAAATGCTATAAGGAAGCTTTTTTTCATTTATATTACTATGAAGGATGTAAGGTAGAGATACGTTCATCTTTATGAAAGCATTCCTGATCTCATCTTTTGTTTTAGCACTATTAAAACCGTCTAAAATATTTTTAGGGATAATATATTTAATCTGATTTTGTGTGGAATTTATAAAATTTTCAAAATCTCTAAGATCATAGTTAGAAGGAGGAGAAAAAACAGGAGTTATTTCCAAAATATTATTTTTCTTATCTATCTTATTTTTTATCAGAGTTGTCATCACTCTTCTCCAACGCGGAAACCTGGTACTTTAGTGCCGGGAGGAAGCGTTTGTTTAAAATTTAAAAACTTACCGGGAAAACAGATGCTAATAAAAAACATCCCTGGTCCCGGTGCCAG
>JAAKFN010000040.1 GCA_011065045.1 Candidatus Anoxychlamydiales bacterium | reverse complement strand
TACATAATCTTGCATATCTCCTGTCTCTTTCATAAAGCGAAGTCTCTCTTTTTCTTCCTCAAGTTTTTGCTTTACAAAGAGAATCTCTTCTTTGTGTTTTTCAATATCTTTTTTTGGTACTAAACCCAATTTTAGCCATTTTTCTAGATCTTCTAGTTCTAGCTCTAGTTTTTTGAGTCGATCACTTTTTAAGTTCATATCCCTTGCCTTACACGTTACAAAATGATAGAGTATCGAAAAAACTACTTTTTAAAAAGTAATTTTTTCATTTTTTTTTAATAAAATAATTTTTAATAATTTTATAAAAAAAAGCCATCATTTTTTTATGATGGCTTTCATATTAAAACTTATCTCTCTTTATTTAATTAGCTTTTTCTATAACCTTTAGCTAAATATTCAATAGCATCCATTACTCTTGGGATTGGGTGAGCTCGTATAGCTTCATCAAATTCTTGTTTAACTGCATTTTCAAAACCTTTCTGAGATTGTTCTGAATAGTTCTCACAGAGTTGAGTTAAAAAGTTTTTAGTATCCTTATCTAAAGCTTTAAGATCAAACCTATCATTTTCTATTCTAGCTTCATTTAGCTTACTAAAGAAGTGGTTTTTAGCAGCTTTTGTGTACTTCTCAAAGCTATCTTGTGCAAATAAGGGCTTTCTGCTGTTTGTTTGTAGAGTTCTACTTCTATCTACCCCAGGTTCTATTCCTTTTCCTTCCATGACAAATAGTTCTTTATCTATTGATTGTTCTGAGTCTTCAATTTCTACTAATAAATTGTTTATTTTTATCGCTATGTGATCTGCTATGAATTCTAGAGTTTTTTCTTGGTCTAAAATGTCGCTCTGGTAGCGTATTCCATTATTTAATTTTACTATAACAAATTCTCCTTTTTCATTTTTATCCTCTGGTTCCCAGCCTGTGTAAAAATCAGATCTTAATTGATGGTTTAATTTATGTATAAAGTCAGCGTCATCTTGCTCTGAAAAAGCTACAGGTCCTTTCTTGCTCTTCGGATTTAAGTAGCCAAATATAGTGCCATGCGATTTGAAGTTATTCAGGCGTTCTCCTATAGCATCATGCAATTCATGGAGCTTACTCAATTCTATGTCCTTTTGTGAAATTTCACCCTCACCTTTCTCGATTTTTTTGGTAAAGCTTTCTATTGCCGCTTTTTTTCGCATCCCTTCTATAATTTCCCTACCAGATTTACCAGGAGCTTTAGGGCCAAATCGCAATTTTTGGCCATCGCTGAAGTTAAAGATATCAGGGACTTTTTTCTCCATAAGCCAGAGAGGGAAACGTATACAAGTTTCATCTACGATAAAAGTTTTAAATAATTGAGATTGAACAGCATTTCCAATAGCTGGTCCAACGCCTGTAAGAATAGCCCAAAATAAAGCAGTTTCCTCTGCGGTAGTATCTCCTTCTTTTTGACCTTCTGGGTACATGGCATTATATATACGAGGTATCCCATAAGAAAGACCATAAGTAATTAATCTTCCGTAATAAGGGTCGCTTAATAATTTTAGGAATCTCTTTGCTTTTGATGAAGCTTCAGCTGCAGCCAATTTTCTTATATTATGCGAAGAAGCATTTTTATTTTTAATACCCTCAAATCTTGCGTTTAGCTCATATCCTTTTCTAAAAACTTCGTTAAAATCTCCAATATGATATTGAGTAACGCTATCATAATCATTTTTACCCAATAGAGATTCTATTTGCCCAAGTTCAATTGCGGCGTTGATTAAAGTTTCTTTTAAAATATCTAATTGAGAACTAATATGGCTGTAATGCTTCTCTTTCTCTTCTTTGCTTAGTGGAGATGTATCATTTAATTTTATATCAATATAGTCACTGATCTCGGTTATATATCCTTCAGCTCGATCAATAATATCGTTTAAAGGTTGTGAATCTTGTTTTTGGCCTTCTAGTACAGCAAATTTTCGAAAAAAATTATCTACTGAAAGCTTGTCTATTAATTTAGTATCTGCAGAAGTAGCTTCAGTTCCATCTATCAACCTTTGTAGGCCTATCTTAATATCTAAATAAGCACTAAGATCTTCTAATATTATTCTGGAGCCTAAACTATTGATTCTTTCTGCTGTATCATATACATATCCATCGAGTGTTATTGCAACGGCTTTTTTTTGTCCGAGTATACTACGTTCGTTATCTGTTAGGCTTGTATCAATAGAGCCTTTTTTATCATCTATGGCTGGACTTTTTTTGAAGCGACCTACTACAGGCCTTCCTATTGTCTCATATGCTAATCCAATAAGTGACCCTGAAACTTGTCCTGACATTTTATTGCCTCCTTAATTATATTTTTTATTAACTATTGTAATATTATCTTATTAATGTTTAATTAATTTAATAATATTATATAAAAATTATAATTATATGTAAATAAAAATAGTAATGTTTATAGGAAAAAACTAAATATGATAGTAGTTATTATTTTAAAGTAAAAATATTTTTTTAAATATTGAAACTAAAATTTTTAATTGATAGTTTCTCTCTTTAATAAGAGAGGTTTTCATTACATATATATCGTATTTTGGTAGAAATTTTAGAAAGAGGAACTCTAATGCATATAGAGAAGCAAAATGAATAAAATATCTAGCTTACTTTAAGGTGTTTAAGCGTAAATAGCTTACTCTCAATGTCTAGCGAGGGCATTAAAAAAAATATAAAAGGAAATAAACTAGCAATTTTAACTAATTGAGGTTAAGTAACTTGCCGGTTTATTTAAATCGCTGAATTTAAATCATTTAAGACTTTATCTACTTCCTCGGGGCTTTTGCCATGAGCCATTAGGCCTTGCTCTATAGTCTCAAATTGAGCTCCAGCACACCCGCAGCAGCCAAGGCCTTCTTGCATTAGCACATCGGCCAGGGCATCCTTTCTATCAGGGAAATTATAAAAAATCTCCTGTATTGTCATATCTCTTGTTATACTCATATTAAAACCTTAAAATTTAATTTTTACACTTCCGCCTTTGATTTTACATTGGCAGGCGAGTCTCTCTGTTTGAATCTCTCCTAAAAAGTCCTTTTCAGCTTGTGTGGGTTCTGTGAAGTTATCCATGCCTTCAACCACTTCTATAATACAAGAGCCACAAACTCCCTCAGAACAAGCAAAAGGAATCCCAGCCTGCTCACACTCATCTTTTATAGATTTGCCATCTTCTATATCAACTTCTTCACTAGTATTTTCAAAAATTAGTTTTGCCATGATTTGCTCCTTTAATTCTTTTAAGTATTTATGAGTATTTTGCAAAACCTTTTTTTTTATCAAGAAATTTAATTAAAAATTCAAGATAGGCAATCTAGATTGCCTATCTAATATTCTTAATTTAACTTCAAATAAAAATTTCATTTAGATAGCCAGCTTCACTCTAAATGATCTAGCTTGGATTCTAGCTTAGCTTTTTTTTAAATAATCTTTTATTATCCTCAACAAATACCCCGTTTTTAAAAAACTATTATTGTTTATGTAAATTTAGTTTAGGATTATTAAAATTATTTCTTTTTCAGAAAGCTTGTCTTTTATCTTTTTTATACGATGTTTTGATACTATTTTACTCTGGTTTTATATTAAAACTATACGAAAAGACATTTTATTTATAATTAATAAATATCAAGATAGTAACCATTAAATAATTTATTATTTATTTTTAAATATTAGTTGAAAGCTATCTCTAAGCAGGGTTTTATTATTTGAGTAATTTAAATTTTTATTAAATATAAACTTAATTTATTTTTAATCTAGTCGCAAATTTTATTGAAATTAATTTCTGTTTTAGTGTAAAATTTAAACAAACTTAATTTTGGTTAATAAAAGAATAAGTTAGATAATATAATTTAAAAAATCCAATTAGGAGGAAACAATGTCTAGTATGATACAAAATTTTAAAGACAAGATAGGAACTGCTCTTATGAATACAGGCAGACCTGTTGAATTAAGCGTAAAAGACAAGATAGGAACTGCTATCATGAGTAACAGTAGATCTATCGATGAAAAAGCAACTAAAGCTTCTGAAAAAATTAGTAAAGTAGCTGCACGAGCTAAACTTGAAATGTCAAATACTTCAAGTAAAATTTCAAGTTCGTATTTAAAAGCTAAAAATTTTACAACAGAAAAATTTTCAGCTCTTTCAGAAAAAATTTCTACAATTGTTAAAGCTGTTAGAGACTTTTTTAGTCTAGCTGTTAGAAAAGCAAATAAACAATTAGCATTAGATAAACTAGCGTTAGAAAAATCTAATGATGAATTTCAAAATGCAAGAAATGAGCAAATTCTAGGATTTACAAAAAATGCTGGAAAATTTGCTAAAGCTGTTATAGGTTATGAAAATGGTATTTCTGAGTCTACTCAGAACGATACTGCTAAAAGTAAATATGAACGCGCAGTAGAGGCATTTGCAAAAGATTTAGCTAGTTTAGATGGAAAAGTAAGCAGAAAAGAATTGCTTGATATTTATAAAGCAGCTGAGCCGAAAAACTATACAAAAATCCGCGCTAATGATCGATTTGGATCTGACTTTAAAAACATAAATAAATCAATGACTCTTGGAAGCTTTATTGATCTTATTTTAGCTAGCGAAACTAAAGCTGTTAGAAATGCTTATAAAAAAGAGATTAGTGGTATTGCTTCTAAATTTGCTTCTGCTCTTAAAGAAGTAAAAAACATTCAAGATGCAACTAACTTTAATCATAATAAATTTGAAGCTGTAAGCAAATTAGCTGACAATAGCGAATATAAAAACGTTATTGGAAAAGATCAAAAATCAATAGCTAAAGATCTTAATGCTGAGATGGTTAAAGAATTAGGCGGAAAAAAAGTAGTTGAGAAATTAATTTCTAAAATTGAATCAATAATTTCTAGCCCAAAACTTTTTAATGAAGGAGTTGAAGCTGATATTAATGAGATTCAAGGTAAAGTAGTAGCTCAATTAACATCTTTTGATGATAGTATGAAAAAACTTGACGAGAGATTACAAAAATTAGCTGATCAGGAAGCTGCATTCGCTAAACAAAACCAAGATCTTTTATCTTCATCAAGAGAACCTACAAAACAATTAAATGCTGAGAGAAGAAAAGAAGTTCTTCAAATATTAGCTAAAATTGATGAAGAAAGAAAAGATATTGAAGCTCAAAAAGAAAGCATTGCTGAAGATATTAAAGATGTCAAAAACCAAGAGCCTTTAATTTTAGAGCAATTACGTTTTGCTCACCTAAGTAATTTAAATGCTCAAAGAAGAGAACTTGGTAAAGCAATCGATTCTGATTTAAAAGACATCAATACTCTTCCAGTTTTTCCAGCTCTAAAAGAGACTAGAAAAGCAATGGCAAAACGTTATGCTAAATATACTGGTTTTTCAGTAGGAGCTCTAGGTGCGCTCGGTGGTGCTAGTGTAGCTTCAGTTAAGTATTTAGCTCCGGTTGCTGCAAAAGCTGCGGTTAATGGTGTTTTAGGAAGTTATGGTTTTCCTATCATAGCTTAATTGCAAAATAAGTAATTCCAATATTGGAAAGCTTATTGATTAAGATATACGAATACAAAAAAACCCTAATTTGAAAAAATTAGGGTTTTTTTTTGAGTAAATTTTTTTATTTTTTAGATGATATTTGAGCTTGTATATTTTTCAATGTCTCGCCAAGATTTCTATAGATTTCTGTTTTCTTTGTTTCCATCGTTGCTATGTGATTTGGAATATTCTCGAACTTGAAGTTAAACTCAATTATTGTCCATTTTAAACGAGACTGTATAGCTTCTTCGATGGTTTGCACTCTTGCCTGATTAGCTTCATATTTTTGATAAGCTAGACAGTGTAATAAGAAACGCTTTAAAAATACTTTTTCTTTATCTTCTTCAGAAGCCTTATTTAAAGGCTTTGCCAAAATAATTTTTTCCAGTATTTTTTTAGCCTCTTCTGAGGTAAATTCAACTGGACTAACTGTTCTTTCAACAGATGTTCTGTTGACTTCTAAAAGACCTTCAGCTCCCAGAGTTCCCATTAATAAATAATTTTTCCAACTTGAGTTTTTATAAGCATCAGTTGATTTGAAAGGAATTTTTGAAAGATCCGTTTCTTCTTCGCTAACTTCAAGAGGGTTAGCTAGTTCGTTGGGTTTTGTTGTTTTCTTAGCTTTTGCTAGCTCAGGGGGGCTATTAGAAGATGCTGAAGAGCTCGTTTTTGAAGAAGGCTTTTTGCTTCCTTTCTCTGCTGCTGCCCGCTCTTCTTCTTCTATTTCAGCAGGACTTGCGCTCCCTCTCTCAACATCTTCTTCACGATCTTCTTCAATTTCTGAATCTTTTTCTATTGCTTGATCTTCTTTTACTTCGGGGTTTTCTCTTTTGCCATCAACTTCAGTAGAATCTTTATTTACCTTCTTGATTTCTCTTTTCGCAGTTTCGTCTGAAGGAACTGTTTCGGGCGGTTTATTACTCTTTGAACCTAAGGGTTTTGAGGGGATTTTATCTTTACTTTCTGGATCATAAAATTCTTTGACTTTCTTTGATAAACAATTCATATCAAAGTTTAATTCATAAAAACCAATAATAGAGTTGTTTGTTGCAGCTCCACCTGTATCTGCCGCTTCAAAGGTCTCAATAGCCCTTTCAAATGTCTTATAGGCTGTATTAACATTTTCTCTTTTCTCTTCCGGTGAGTTATTGATTATTTCATCTTTATCTGATCTCTTTACTCTTAAGTCGTTGGTTATCCTAACCTTATATTTACCGTTTTTGTCTTTGTATGTTAAAAAAAGATCTCCATCAAGTTTTTTCTTTATTTTTACATATTTTAATTTGATCTCTGTTTCATTGAGATTATGTTGATGACATAATGCTGCTAAGCCATATTTGAGTGTCGTTCCAAAAAGAGTTGCAAACTTCTGAGATACGCCAGGGGCTAGTTTGTTATTGTCTGATCCAGGACGTTTAATGATTATTTGGTACTCTTTTCCGTTTAAAGAGACTCTAGCGGGCTTAGAATCAGGCCTTGAAGGCTCTATTTTAGCTGCGTCTTGAGAAGATGCTGGAGAGTGCTTTCCTGGAGCGTTTTCAAGTGTTTCAATTTTTTGTTGTAGTCCTTGTATTTGGCGAGATAACTGAATTTCACCTTGCGTTGGTTGATATGGAGGAGGCCCCCCAGTGGGACTTGGTGTTGACATAGTAATTTCTCCTTATTATTCTTTTTATAATTATGTAATTAATTTGTTATAATTATAGTATTTTTAATTTAAAACTTCAATTAAATTATGTTAATAATTAATAAAAACAACAAACAAATAGTATAGATAATTTTAAATGTAAAATATTTATTTTAATTTGGTTGTTACTTAATTTCTAGCAAATGGAGCTAATTCTGCTATATTTTTTGTTTGCTTGTTAAGTCAAAGATAATTAATATCTTAAGGCAAAAAGGGTTAAAAATATGGAAAATCTATATAAGTCTATTCTAATCTATGGGCCTCCTGGTTCAGGAAAGGGCACTATCAGTAAAGCTCTAAACCTCTCAGATTCAGTGACCCACGTTTCAACAGGAGATATTTTTAGAGGAATTGACCCGTCTTCTGAAAAGGGTAAAATGATAAATAACTATCTAAAAAAGGGTAATTTACTCCCAGATGATTTTACAGTAGATATTTGGCATGAATTTGTAGAGCATAAGATAAATGAGGGGATCTACGAGCCTAAGGAGCATTTTTTGCTTTTAGATGGCATTCCAAGGACCTTGAAACAATCAATTCTTTTAGAAAAATATATCAAGGTTGAATATATCATTGTTTTAGAGATGAAAGACTTAGATAAGTTAATTGCAAGAATGGAAAATAGAGCTTTGACAGAGAATAGATCCGATGATCTAGATAAAAAAGTTTTAAAAAATAGAATTGATATTTATTTAAACGATACTACAAAAATTTTAAAGCATTACTCTAATGATAAAATTTTTAATTTTAATGCAGATCAAAAAAAGTTGGAAGTTATTAGAGATGTTTTGATGAAATTTGCACCTATTGTGAGTTAAAAATTTTTGTAAATTTATCAATAATTTTTTTTATTACTTTATGTTTTTAAATCTAATAAAATAAATTTCTGAATTTTACTAATCAATTATTTTTTATTTAATTTTAATAAATAAAATTAAATTAACAATATTAAAATCTTCTTGTTTATTTAAATATAATGCATTTAATGCTATAATCAATTAATAAATATAGTTATGTTTTTATTAAGTTAATAGGGAAGCAATGAGTGTACAAACTGTAAAAACCTTTTATCAGGGAAATTCATATAGCGAAAATGCAAATTTAGTGGCAAAGCCTTTGGATTTGACATATTTTCAGCTAGATGAAAATACATGCATTTCTGCAAAAGAGATTGAGAGACTTCCGGATTCTTATAAAGAAGAAATTAAAAGTGTTTTTTCAAAAGTTCTAAAAAATAGAGATGTTTTAGATGGTATTAAAAAAATAGAGGCCTCATCAATTTCTATAAAGATTCAAGATAAGAAGTTAGCCTATAGCTTAGAAGATGCAAATGAAAGCACGCTTTTAAGTGATAAAAAAGCTCAAAAAGCTTTTGAGAGGGTTGCTAGAAATGTTAAAAGATATTTAAGAAATACTAAAACTATAAAAGATAGAAAAGTTCAAGATCTTACAATTATAGATCAAAATATTATAAAAGGTAGACCATCAGATATTAGAAAAATAAGAGCTGATGAGAAATTATTAAAAAAAAGACGCCCAGATATTATTCGAATTCCTCTTAAGTATTTTAGCAAATTTAGAAAATCAGATGCTGAGTGGTCCCTATGGTCTATTTGGCTTAGTGATATTCAAACTATTGTTGTAAAAGCTTTTAAATTTATATCAGTGGAATTAGCTTTTTTAAAGAATATTAAGGGATGGGATGATTGGCTTGGATATTTAGTTGGATCTTTTGGTCTTATCAATGGAATTGAAAATATTAAAGATGCAAGAAAAATTGATGATAGAGAGGGGAAATATGATGGTATTCATAAAGTTATTAGAAATACATTTGCAATTGTAGGGGGATCAATAGACTGGATTGGTAAAACTATAAAAGCTGTAGGCCACGTTGTAATAAAATTAGCTCTTTCTATTATCGCAACTTCTGTGTTTTTATTTGTAACTTTATATGCCCTCGCTAGATTTGTATATTTTGATATAAAAGCAATTCATTTTAAAAAGAAACTAAATGAGTATCTAAAGAATGATAAACTAACAGATGAAGAGAAAAAAATAGGAGCTTTGAATTTTTTAAAAAACAAACTGATCGTTTCTAAGAGAAGGTCATTTAAAATTTTGAAAAAAACAAGAAAACAAAACCCAAATCTTCCAGATGAGAAAATTGAAAAATTAGTCCACGATGAAATAAAAAAAATAGTTAAAACGAAGGTAAAAAGATTTGAAAGAAGAGTAGGCTCAAATATAGCGGGTCTAATTCAAAGAAATGCGAAACAGATTCTAAAAGATCCAAAAAATGATCTAAATATTGAAAAAATAAATAAAATCTTTGAGAAAGTTTTATATAAAAACTCTCTAGCTATTCATGAAAACACACTATTTTCTTTAGCGATAGCTTTACAAGGGATAGAATTTATTTTATTCATGATTATTGGGTTTACAATTCCAGCTCTAATTCCTGGCGCTTTATCTTCTATGCTTTTTGCATACCTGCAAGGATATAGTTTTTATAGAAAGTACTATCTTAAAGAAGACAAAATAGATAAGAAAGATGAAGATGATATAGAAAAAAAAGTGTCTTTAATCTCTAATGAAGCGATATAAAAAAAATGTTTTTTATAAATTTTTTGCTATAGTAAAAGAAAAGTAAAAAATTTTCACTTATGCAAAATATCGACTTTCAGATTAGAGCATTTTTAGCATATATAGAGTCTGAAAAAGGGCTATCTTCAAATACTGTTGAAGCATACTCTAGAGATATTAGATATTTTAAAGATTTTTTATCCAAAAAATCAATTAGTAGATTTGAAGATGTTAAGCAAACAGATGTAATTGAATATCTTAGCTTTTTGAAAACCAAATACGCTTCCTCTTCAATTTATAGAAGTTTTGTAGCTATAAAAGTGCTTTTTAGATTTTTGAAAAAAGAAAATGCTATTAAAAAAGATATAACTCTTTATTTGGATCTACCAAAAATCTGGCAGTTTCTGCCATCTGTCATGACCTATCTGGAGGTAGTCTCTTTATTAAACCAAATTAAAACAGAGGATTTTGTAGGAGCTAGAGATAAAGCTATTTTAGAGCTTCTTTATGCAACTGGGATTAGAGTATCAGAGTGCTCTTCTCTAAAAATCTTAGATGTAAATGACGATTTTGTAAAAGTTATGGGAAAAGGAAAAAAACAAAGATTAGTCCCTATTGGTAAAAAAGCAATTGAAGCTATCGATCACTATCTTTTAAATTTTAGAAATGAAGTGAAGGGAATTGATTATTTGTTCATCTCAAAGCGTGGAAAAAAAATTAATAGAGTTACTATCTACAATAGAATCAAACTCTATGCCCGAGGTGCTAATATAAAAAAAAATATATCTCCTCATACTTTAAGACACTCCTTTGCAACTCATCTTTTGGAAAATGGAGCAGATCTTCGGCTCATTCAAGATATGTTAGGACACGCTGATATTTCTACAACAGATAGATACACCCATATCTCAAAAGCTCATTTAAAAAGAGCTTTTGAGAGTTTTCATCCAAGACCTTAAAAAAATATTGTAGATACTTTGAAAATTCTTATTTTAGCTTTTTTATTTTCGTTAAAATAAATTTATTTACAATCCCAGGAGAGGCTTTACCTTTAGTGATTTTCATGACCTGGCCTACTAAAAAGGCTAGAGCTTTTTCTCTTCCAGATAGATAATCTTTTATAGAATTTGGGTTTTCTTTTAAGACTTGATCTACTATTTTTTCTATCTCAGCTTCATCCGTAATTGGTTGGTAGTTTGGGTTTTCTTTAACTATTTTTTCCGGATCCTTCTCAGGATTTTTAATCATATCATCGGCTACACTTTTTCCGATTTTACCTGTGATTGTTTGTGAATCTATTAGATTTACAAGTTTTGCTAAATGAAGAGGGGGGATGCCTATAGAAAATAAATTTAAGTTTTTTTCTTTTAATTTACCTAAAAATTCTACGGTAATTAAATTACAAAGAAGTTTTGTGTTTCTGCAAGTTTTTAGAGCTTCTTCAAAATAATCAGAGAGTTTTTTATCGGTTATCAAAATCGATGCATCATATTTTGTAAGATTTAGTTTTTTTGTATATCTCTCAAACCTTTTATGTGGAAGCTCTGGCATATCTTTTTCAATCTCAGATATATATTCCTCAGTTAAAACAATTGGTCCTAAATCTGGCTCTGGAAAATATCTGTAATCTGCAGCTTTCTCTTTTCGTCTCATTAAAATAGTTCTTTTTTCTTTAACATCCCATCTATAGGTTGCTTGAGGTATTAACTCATCAAAAGGAGTGTTTGGGTTTTGTTCATATAATCTAATTTGTCTTCTAATCTCTGATTCTATTGCCATTTCTAAAAAGTTAAAGGAGTTCATGTTTTTAACTTCTATTTTATTCCTTAATTCTTTTTCTCCTTTAGGTCTTACCGATACATTTGCATCTATTCTAAGAGATCCCTCTTCCATAGAACAATCAGAGGCTCCTATGTATTGCATGATAGATCTAATTGCCATCGCATAAGATGATGCTTCTTTAGGAGAGTGTATACAAGGCATAGAGACGATTTCTAAAAGGGGAGCGCCTGCTCTATTATAATCTACTCCAGCAAAAGTATCGAAATGCTTTAACATTCCGGTATCATCTTCTAAATGAGCTTCACTTATTTGAAATCTTTTAGTTTCTCCTCCTACATCGCTAATAACTGATCCTCCAGTAATAATAGGATGATTAAATTGTGTTATTTGAAAATTTCTAGGAGAATCCGGATAAAAGTAAGATTTTCTATCAAAAGTAGTTAAATTAGATATTTTAGCTTTTACAGCAAGTCCAAATAAAATTGCTTTTTTTACAGCTTCTTCATTAATGACAGGCAACGCTCCTGGCTGACCTGTACATACTTCAGATATATTAGTATTTGGCTCATCTCCAAATCTATTTAAAGCAGAGCTAAAAAGCTTGCTTGCAGTATTTAACTGAACATGAATCTCAAGGCCAATTACAGGTTCATACTTATCGTATGCTGTGTCATCTGTCATGTAATTACTCCTTATCAAATAAAGGTGGAATTTTTAATTTGAGATTTATTTTTTCTTCAAAAAGAGAA
This sequence comes from Candidatus Anoxychlamydiales bacterium, assembly GCA_011065045.1. Taxonomy (GTDB): domain Bacteria; phylum Chlamydiota; class Chlamydiia; order Chlamydiales; family SM23-39; genus JAAKFX01. The sequence goes on along the minus strand of JAAKFN010000040.1, from coordinate 137 downwards.
GCTGCTTGAATTAGTCTTACATCTTGAAGCTGAGGAGCAAATATTTGAAAAGCTATAGGCTTATTTTTTTCATCAAAACCAGATGGAATAGAGATAGCCGGAATGCCTGCTATATTTGCTGGAACTGTAAATAAATC
>JAAKFN010000004.1 GCA_011065045.1 Candidatus Anoxychlamydiales bacterium | reverse complement strand
CGTTAGCTCTTAAAACCTGCATTAAAGAAGACATTACACTCTGTTTTGTAATAGGCTCTTTAGATGTAATCGAAATTGTAAAATTTAAATCTGTAGCTGTATAGATAAAATTAACTGAGCATACCTTTGAGACAAATTGAATGTATTCAATTATTGAGACGTTATCATAGTTGATTGTAAATTCATTTGCTTTTAAAGCAGGTAGTTTTTTTGCATCTTTTGTCTCTTCTGCAAAGAGAGATACAGAAAATATTAACAATGCAAAGATGAGTTTTTTATTAAAAAAATTATTTTTTTTCGTGCTTAATTTCTTATTAACAAACTTGAGCAGCATACTTTTATCATCCCCTCTATATAGAATCGTAAACCACAAACATGAATATTTGCAAACTTTTCATTGGATAATTTTAATTGAAATTTTTTCTATATTTGATTTTTTAAAAATGCTTTTTTTTATTTTTTAATTTTATATCTACTAAAAGCCCTTTTAGAATGCACTCTCAAAGCTTTTTTTAAGCTTTTCTTTGTATGCAAATACTAGCAAAAGTATCGTTTTCTTTTTTTATAATAAAATTTTTATATCCCATAATTATTTTCTCAGCCTGATTATGACATGAAAATAACATGTTATCAATTATCTGTTTTTTTATTAAATCTTGTTTTTCAGATTTTATTTTTTTAGATAAAAGAATTATCTCATCACCAATTTTAAAATTTAGGGTGGTTTCAACAAAACTAAGATTGATATCTTTTGATAGCATCTGGTTATTAACAGATAGATTAGTGCACTTTTGGTTAGCGTTGTCTACAAAATAGCTATCACTATCAAAACTATTTGAATATAAAATCTGGTCTTTATCAAGGTTCATTACAATTAGATTCACAAAAAACTTTTGATCCATTAGATCCTGCTCTAAAGCTCTGTTAATACTACTTAAAATATTTGCTGGAGAGAATTCTTTTTTTAATTTAGCAATGCTTATTGCCATTTTCACATAACCTCTAAAAATTGAGGTGTGAATATAAGACTCTAAATCTTTTTTTTCACTTTTAGCTAACATGCAAGCGAATACATTTTCAGATACCTGAAAAAAATCACTATAAAGCCCAAAAGAAGAAATTGTAGAGTCATATTCAGCCGCAATTTCTAAATGCTTCCATGTCGGCATATCTTTTGTTAAAAATAATCGATCTGTATTTACGAGAGATATGTATCTTTCATCATAATTTTCTTGGTTTTTGGTGTCTTCTAATTCAGTGTATGATTTTAAATATTCAGATAGATCAGTTATAAAATCTACAATATCTTGATATCTCTTTTTTGGATCATTTTGCAAAGCTTTTTCTAGTATAAGTCTTAATTTTTTTGGGATTAAAGATAAATGAATTACTCCAAAAGAGAGTTTTCCTAAAAGTAGTTCATATGTGATTACAGCTAAGGAATAAATATCTGATGAAAAAGTTACTTTTTTAGGGTCTTCTTTTTGCTCGGGGCTCATGTAAACAGGAGTTCCCATAAAGCTTTTTCTTTTAGAACTATCTTCTTTTTCTTCATTTATTAATGCTGCTATTCCAAAATCTATAACTTTTATCTGACCATTTTCTGTAATTAAAATATTTTCAGGTTTTAAGTCTCTATGGATAATTCCATGGGTATGCAGATGACAAAGAGCGTAACCAACTTGCAGAATTATCTCTAAAGCTTTGTGAACAGACAAAGATTTTTCTAATAAAAACTGTTTTAAAGAGATCCCTTGCACAAACTCCATAGCAATATATAAGCCATGATCCCACTCTCCTTGACCATATAATTTAATAATGTTTGGATGATTCGATAGTCTAATAATATCAGCTTCTTTTAAAAACCTATTTATAACTTCTGTGTTTTTTATAAATCTAGGAGACAAAACTTTTATAACGATAGGTTTTGCATCTTTCGGATCAACTCCTAAATATAGAAAACTCATTCCTCCTTTTTTTAAAAGAGACTCAATTCTATATGGTCCAATTTTTTTAGGAATAATAGGAGTTTCAAATTTTGTTAGAGTGGGAATGGTTGGTTGATCTTGTATTTCTTGGTTTTCCATAAGCTTTAACTTGGTTTTTTTGCATTGCTATTTTGATATTACTTATTTCATTATTTTTTTGCTATTGAGATATCAAATAAAAAAAATATTCATCTCAATTTATTTAGAATTGAGATGAATATACACTAAAATATTTAAAACTAATTAAGTTGTTTTAGTTTCATCTTTTTTTTAAAGCATTTTGAAGATATTGAGTAACAAGTGTACTAGCACTTGAAGCATATGAATCAACTTTTTTTGTTGTAACTTTTGCAAATATCGCTATGTGATTAGATGCATTTGTTTCTGGATCAAATGTAACTGGTTTTCGTTTTTTATCCAAAATAGTTGCTGAATTTTGTTCAGTTTTAAAAACAAGTGAACTTGCAGCTGTCAAATAAGAAGGTTTTGTTTTTGCAAATATGAAAGCTGTTTCTGTTTCAGGGGTTTCAAAAGGTATTATTTCATCCTTTTTTCCATCTACATCTAAAGAATTAAGGGTAGTTGCCAAGTTGGTTTTGAGGATTTCAAAACCCTCTTTTTGAAATGGTGTAAATAGTTTTTTAGCAACTTCAAAAGGAACTCTCATGTCTGCGCTAATGAGCTTAATTGCACAATCTGAATATGGAGAAGTTTGAGCAGTGATGACTGTCCAATATAAGTCTCTTGATGAAAGCTCATCGCTTATTGGCTCTTTTTTTGATAAATCTTCTAAACCTAGAGCAGATACAAAAAGAATTTTTTGTCCTGTCCAAGAATCTTTTGCAGTAGCTATTGCTATATCAGAAAAATTATCTTTTCCAAATTCTTTAGCCATTGAATGATTAACTATTTCAATAAATATATAATTACTTAATGCTATTGCATTGCAAAAAGATGAATCTTTTTTCCAATTAAAATGAATAATTGAAAAATTTTGAAATTTTAATTCAGCTATCAAAGCTCTATTTTCATCACCAATTTCTTGAAGAAAAAATACATCTGCTTTGAGCGATAAAAATTGGGCAACTTTTTCTTCTATTTTTTTATATTTATCATTAAAAGCATCTGTTTTATCTTCAGCTAAAGGGGAATCATTATATTTTAACAATTTACGATAATCACTTCCGTTAGATTTTCCTAAATTATATGAACATACTTTAAACTCTGAACTCATTTTTCTCTCCAATTTTTTTTTAATGGAGATAATCATTTTAATTTGAATATCTTTTTGATGCAAGAATAAGATTAAAAAAAAGAATTGAAAGTTTTATCTATATTTTTTACAAAAAAATACTATGAAATTAAATAATTTTTAACGTAATCTTTTTCATAAATTTAAGAAAAGGGTTTATTATGAATGGAAAAGCATCAGCTATTTTCGTAATTGTTTTTTGGCCAACTATCATTATTACTTTTTGGTTATGCACATTGATAAAAAAGAAAAAACAACTTGGTAAAAGTTGGAGTGGCATCGCAAAAATAAAAGTTAAAGATAAAGATCTTAATTGCCATACGTGCGGGAATGATACATTTTCAAAAAGAGAAGCTCTTTTAAATACGACTTGGGTTTTGTTTTTTCAATTTGGTTACTTTAATAGATCAGGAGCTTGTTATGTTTGTTCAAACTGCTCTCATATCCATTGGTTTGTTGAGTCAAAAAATCATCAAATTGAGTTTGATAAAACGAAAGAATAACTATTTTATTTGTTAATGAGTAGAGTGTCTAACCCATCTCCAATATTCTAACACCTAAAGTATCACCTAGATTTACAAGTTCACCTTTAGCTATTTGCTCGCCATTTACAACTAAGTTTACAGCTTTTTCTGGATGAACAGCTAAATCTAAAAGATTTCCAGGTTGCATACTCATTAACTTATCTAAAGTCATTTTAAATCTTGCCGCTTCAACTATAATAGTGATTGGCATATTTTCAATTTGAGAAGTTTGAATTTCTGTTTGCTCTTCAACTTCAACTATTTCTTCAGTTGATACAGGTTTTTTTTCTGCTAGGGGTTTTTCTTTAGGTTCTATTGGTTTTTCATTTGGTAGTTTATCATTTGGCTTTTTTTCCATATTTGTTTCCTCTGAATATTTAACGAAATCAATAATTTTTAATTTGTTTTGTTTAACTTTTGCTAAAAACAGCTTAGTATCACCTAATTTTAGGGTGACTTGACCTTTGTTGGTTTTAACATCATAGTTTATCTTATCTAAAATTACAAAATCACCGATCTGAATTTTTTTAAGCGTTTCATAATCTAAGTTAACAGAGCCTATTTCAGCTGACATAGTTAATTGAAGTGTTTTAGAAATCTCTTCAGCTTTAAGGGGAGGATTAGAGATGAAATGATTCTCCCATGCTTTTCTAAATTTTGGTGTTATTGCAATTCTTGCATAGATAGAGATGTCATTTATATTAATTTTTATATCTAAACAGAGAGAATCTTCTTTTAGAGGCTCTGTAATTTCTACCATTTTAGCAGAAAGATCTTGAAAAAGATTCATCTCAGATAATATGTGAAGAGTCTCTAACGAGATATATCTAAAATAACTCTCTTCTAATAAAGTGGTCGTTAGTTTAATTTCAGAGCTCATTTTGATAAACTCATTTGTTACTTTTGAGATATCTTCTAAATCCATTAAAAGATAGGCGTTTCCATTTAAATTGGAAAAGACAAAAGATAGATAATTAACGTTATCAGAAAAGCCTTGCTTTAGCTCATTTGCTTTCATCCATTTCATTTCAGATGGTTTAATTTCTACAGATTTTAGAGAAAATTTTTTCATTAGATGATTAGAAAATTCATCAAAATTAAATGGAGCATATGTTCTAAGTAGAGGAAGCTCATCTAAAGTTAAAAGTGTTTTATTTATCTTTCTTAGCCAAGAGTATTTTTCTAAAGTATCCATAATTTTTATCCTTTGTTTCCAGTATCTTTATCAGAGCTTGGTTTTTCTTTTCTTTTGAATGTAAATTTTTCTAGCTGGGCTTCTAATCTTCCAATATTGATATTTGCCTTTTTAAAAGCATCATAAAGACCATCTAAATTTTCAGAAAACATGTTAACTGCTTGAGTTGGGCCTCTTAAAAAAATATTAAAAGCAGGTGATGTTGAGTATTTTTGAACAACAACAGAGCTTCCATAAAACATAGATGATTGAAAGGCAGGGGAGTTTAACATAACTTCAGTAGTTGTTATTCCTTTAGCTTGAAGTTGCACAACCGCTCCTACCATTTTTTCAAAAAGCGGAACAATATCAGGATGTAGATAAGGTGTTAAAGGTGCTGTTATAGATTGAACTCCACTAGCTATATTAGGAGGCATTTCTTGAAGTACTGTAGATTGCTGAACTTGTGGTTTCTCCGGCTCTTTCTCTTTATCTTCTTTAGGTTTTTTTGCTTCTGTTGTCGGTTTTATAGATTTTTCACTTGGGGCTTGAGACGTTTCTTTACCACTCTGAGTCGAAACTTTTGGAGTTTTTGCTTTATCTTCTGCTTTTGTAGTTTTAGGAGCTTCTTTTAGCTTTCCTTTTTGGTAAAGAGCTAGCTCTTCATCTTCTTTTTTCTTTGCTTTTTTTGTTTTCTTATTTTTATTTTGCTCTAAAGGTCGCTCAGGCTCTTCTATAAATTCTCGAACAGGTGGCTGGTTTTGAGAATAACTATCATAGGGAGAAGGTAGATTGGGTCCTTTTGTTGTTGGAGCTTTTGGCTCTTCTTTTCCTCCAAGTTTTGGTTGTGCTTGCCCTTTTGGTCTTTTTTTTGGTTTTTCAAATTCAGTTTCTGATATTTTGCCTGTTCTCATCATTTCACGGAATTCTTCAGAGTCAGGAGTAGATGTTCTGTCTTTTTTTTCACCTGGTTTTGGACCTTTAGTACCACTAACTTTTTCAATGTCCATAAGTCTTTTCCTTTTTAATCTATTTTAATTCATTATTTCTTTTTCTTCTCTTTTTTTTTCATAATGTACTTTACCGAGCCTATTTCATCTTGCGCAAGTTGTTCATGTTGCCTTTCAACATATTTCATCTCTTTTTCCCACTGCTTTCTATGAATTCTTAGCTTTTCAATATCTTTTTGTTTTTGTTTTAAGTTCTCTCTAGCTTTTTCTAGATCGTTTTCAGCCTCTTTTACACTTTTTTGTTGCTCTTTTACTTTTTTTTCCTCGACTTCTAAATCATCTTTTACAACGTCTAAATAAGCTTTTTTTTGCACTATTTTGTCGGTTCTTTCTCCTTCATCTAAAGCATCTCTTAGCTGCTTTAATTTATCTTCTTTGTGTTTTAATACTTTATCTCTTGCCTTTTTTACTTTTGTTAAAATATCTTCTTCTCTTTTTAAAAGAGCTTTTTTCTCTTCAACAAGATTGATGGCTTGCTCAAATCTTTTTTGTTTGATTTTTACAAGGTCTTCTAAGGGATAGTTTATAGCGTTCATTTATTTTAGGGGAACAGCTCTTTTAGCAGGTTAAAAGTCTTATCAAAAGAAGATTCTTCAGAAATACTTTGTTTTAGAAAATGATTTACCTTATCGATAAACTTAATAGCAAAATCAGCATCTTTGTCAGAGCCTGGTTTATATTCTCCAATTCTAATTAAAAGTTCATTTTTTTTGTAATTAGCTAAAACTTCTCTGAGTTTTCTGATTATATCTTGATGCTCTTTTGAGGTAATGTTTGGTAGTATTCTGCTGATTGATGCTAATACATTTATAGCTGGATATTGCCCTTTTTCAGCAAGCTCTGCTGATAGTACAATATGCCCATCTAAAATCGATCTAACCTCATCAGAAATCGGTTCATTCAGGTCATCTCCGGCAACTAAAATTGTATAAAAAGCAGTGATTGATCCTTTTTCTGAATTTCCTGATCTTTCGAGCAGTCTTGGCAAAGTTGCAAAAACAGATGGAGTATATCCAGCTCTAGCAGGAGGCTCTCCTGCAGCGAGTCCAATCTCTCTTATCGCTCGCGCAAATCTTGTTACAGAGTCCATCATTAAAATTACAGATTTCCCCTGATCTCTGAAATACTCAGCGATAGCAGTTCCAACGTATGCTGCATTAATTCTAAGTTGAGCTGCTTGATCAGATGTTGAAACTATTACAACGGATCTTTTAAGTCCTTCTTCACCTAAATCATTTATTATAAATTCTCTTACCTCTCTACCTCTTTCTCCGATAAGTGAAATAACATTGACATCAGCCTTTGAGTTTCTAGCGATCATTCCAAGAAGTGTAGATTTACCAACTCCAGCTGCTGCGAAAATTCCAACTCTTTGACCTTGGCCGCATGTTAAAACACCATCAATGCATTTTACTCCAACAGATAAAGGCTCTGTAATAATCTTTCTTTTTAAAGGATCAGGAGGAGAGTTAATAACAGGATAGGTCTCATCTAACTTTAAAGGTCCATTTACTTCTTCATCCATAGGCTCTCCAAGCCCATTTAAAACTCTTCCTAAAAGACCTTCTCCAACTTTTATATGAAGAGGCATTCTAAGTGGAATAACCTCAGAAGACGGGCCAATTCCTTGCATGTCAGCTAAGGGAGATAAAAAAACTTCATCTTTTGTAAATCCTACAACTTCTGCAATAAGAGGTTCTGGATCTCTTTTAATTAAACAGACCTCTCCCATTTTTACTTGAGGGATAACAGCTTTTATAAGCATTCCCACAACTTCTGTGATTCTACCATGAACTGTTGTGATTTCGATATCTTCTAGGTGGGAAATAATTTTGTCAATTGGTTCTTCATCCATATTATATCTGAATGCCTAAAATTGTTTTTAAAGAAGATACGACAGAACTCAGTAGTACTGATGAATACTCTATTTCTTGCTGGGCTTGAGAGAGTTTTACTTGAATGAGCAGCATTTGTCCCGGTTGCAAAGCGCCTTGACCAGATTTTAAGTTTTGAAGAGTTGTTTTTGCCTCATTTAATTTATTTTGTCCATCTGTAAGAAGACCAACAAATTTAGCTACAGGACTAGCGCTTTTAGGAATCTGAGTTTGATCTGGAACCTTAGCACCCAATTTCTCATTTGCGCTTTGTAAATTTTTATTAGCACTGTTTAGTTTTGTGTTTAAAAGATCTGTTTGAGATTTTTTAAGTTTTAAGTTAGGAGTTTGTAAACTATTTTGAGTATTTCCTAGAGTATCTTGAGTGTTTGCTGTTTGAGATAAAAGTGATTGGTATGTTGGAGTTGTTGATATCCCGGCTTTTGTTGCTAGATCCATAGGTGTCATTTCTGTTGTTTTTGTAGTGGGAGGGGCCGCAGGCGCTTCTTCTTTATATGCTTGAAAAGAAGAAGAATCGGGCGGAGTCATTCCTTTTTGTGTAGTTTTGTCAGGAGTTATTTTTGAAGGATCAGATGCTCCTGTGGGATCAATCGGAGGTTTAACCATAATTATTTACCCTTTTTCTTTTTAGGTTCAACAGGCGTTGGTTCTTTTTTTATGAATTTATCAACAAAATCAAGAGCAATAGTAGCTAATTTTTTAACCTCTTTATCATCAGATTTTAGAGTTTCTTCAAGAAGTTTTTCTCCTTTAAGCATATTTTTTGGAGTCATAGAAATTGCGATACCTAAAAATGCTTTTGCCATATCATTTTTTGGATCTTTTTTCAAAACTTCTTCAAAAGATGCAATCGCATTTTTTAACTCTAATTTATGAAGCGCTAAATAACCAAATCCAATTTTTATAAGTGGATTTGTTTTATCTAAAAGCTCAGCTGCTTTAAATAGCTTTATTGTTGAGTCCTCATCAGTTTGATTGATTGCAATGAAACCTGCTTCTACAAAAAGTAGGAAATCATTTTTATATTCATCTAAAACACTCATTTTTTTCCCTTATGTTAATTAAATCTATTGTGGTTTTTGGTTACGCACCGCTGCATTTACAAGCGAATTTACCTGGGCTATCAAATTTGATATAGACTCTCCAATTTGAGTTACTTGGCTCATTGAAAACTGAACTAGTAAAAACTTTCCTGGAGTTGCTTTACAAATAGAGCTAGCTAGCGATTGCACTTGTTTTACAACTTTAGATTGAAGATCTCTATATTTTGATATCAATCCAGAAAATGTTAGTGTACACTTCCATGATATCTTACCTTCTCCACCTTGAAGATCACCGTTTGACATCTTTTAACTCCTGCGTTTAAGTTTTTTGTGATTTTTTTAATACTTTTACAAGCGCTGTATATCCCTGCAAAAGAGTTCCTAATTTATTTAACTCTTCTTTAGATCCTCCGCTTTTTAACTTTTTCTTTATTTTGTTTATATTACCCTCAATTGTATTCATAAGCTCTTTAGCTTTTTTAGGGTTATCTTTTAAATCAACTTCTAAATCGAAGTCAAATTTCTCTCTTGGAGATTTTTCCAAACCAAACATGAGATGTCTCCTTTTTTTAGGGGCTATAGTTTATTTTATACTTTATATCATCTTTTTCAAGTAAAATTGCATTTTCTGAAACATTAGTAACATCCATACCATCTAAAGTATCACCTGAAATTATAATTTTTCCATTTGCCACAACTGAGTTATGACCATCGTATTTTGCCCAGCCGGTTATTTTATATTTACTAGTTAAATCTATTCTAGCCATCATTCCATCCGATGGAATTGCTAGATTTTTTATCGAATGAATCCCTGGTGTTTTTAAAAACTCTTGCATCAGAGCTTTATAGCTAGATGCTTGTTTTTTATTGTATCTGCCAGCTAAAACGAGCTTTCCAGAGATCATCTCAAAACTAAGAGTAAAGCCGTTTTTTGTAAGAAGCGTGGCTATTTGAACTTGAAGTATTTGATCGATTACAACTCTGTTCTCTAATTTATCAAGATATGGGAAATTTGAATTTACAAAGCTACTTAGCCCACTATAATTAGCAGCTGTTTTTACATATCCATCTAAAACGTAATTTCCTGGTTTATTAGCTAATGAAAATACTGATCTGAAACTCGCTTCTTCATTTAAAGAATCATTAAAATTTTTTACAGTTATCTCATCAATAACAATATTGTCTTCGATGTTTTTAATAAAACTTAAGGCTTTTAGATCATACATCAGCTCTTGTTTATCGATACTTGTAAGTACATGACCTACTAAAAATAGATTTGCGCTAGCATCGTTGAATGAAAACTCGATCGTGTCATAATCCTTTATGATATTTTGAATTTTCTCAGTTGGCATTTTTTTTACAACTTCGATATCTTTTGCTCTAAAAAGTCCAAAAAAACTTAAAAATATTATAAAAAATATAATTATAAAAGATCCTGCAAATATCAAATGCCTAGTTGGAATGAACTGTTTTTTCCAAATAGTTTTTTTAGCTAGTTCTTCTTTTTCTTCTTTCTTTTCCTCTTCTACTTCAAAGGTGGGAGCAGGGGAATAGATAGTTTCTTGAGCAGCTTCTTTTTCAATAACTAAAAATGTTGTAGTTCCAAGAGTTATTAAATCATGAGGTGTGATTTTTGTTTTCTCTTCTATTTTTTTGTTATTTACATAGGTTCCGTTTTTAGATCCTAGATCTTCAACAAAAATATCTGAATTTTCATCGATTGTAATTTTTGTGTTTTGTTTAGAAACACTCATGTCTGAAAAAATGATATCTGCTTGAGCTACATCTTTTCCGATGATGAAGCTTTTTGATTTTTCCATTCCAAATTCAGAACCAGCGTTAGAGCCAGATATAACTTTTAAAATAAAAGGAGCATCGATCAGTAGTGAGAGCGGCGTCTCTTCTTCTGCTTCAAAAATTGTCTCATCAGTTGGCTCTTTTATCTTTTCTTTTTCTTCTTCAATTTCCTCTTCATCATCATCATCTTCTTTAGGAGATGGAGCTTCTTTTTCTTCAGATACTTCTTCTAATGCAACTTCTTCTTTTGGTTCTTCTTTTAGATCAGCTTCTTCTAGAGCTGTATAAACAAATAGAGTATCGCCAATTTTTAATTTATCATTTTCTTCTAAAATATATTCATCAACTCTTTCATCATTAACTTCGATTGGATTTGTTGTAGATAGATTTTTTATTACATAGCCATCTTTAGTTTTATAAATCTTTGCATGTTTTCTAGAGACAGTTGTATCTTCTAATAGAAAACTACACTCAGTCGGATCTCTACCTAAAATCCACTCATCTTTTTCTTTTAGATCTAAAACTTGTCCCTTTAAAGGACCTTCAGTTGCTATTAATTTCATTAAAAATTTCCCTTATAAAATAGAGCTTATTGCTTTTTCTTTGTGGAGCAGTATTTCTTTTTTCCAAAAGTTAATGTAATTTACAAAATCCTCTAGCTTCTCTTTAAACTCTATATAGTTTACTTCATAATCTATAAGATAAGAGAGAGTCAAGAATTTTTCTTCCATGTCCATTCCAATTCTACTTCTGCCAGTTCCTTGACCTAAAAGGTTTGCTCTCATCAAATAAATAAAAAGATCTTCTTTTTTTTCATTTGGGCAATTAGCTATATTTGTTAAGAAATAAAAACCCGGATCTAAATCAAAGATTTTTACCTCTATTTCTTTTGTGATTTCAATTATAAAACTTTTATCTTTTTCTAGCTTTGGAAGTTCAATCTCTAAAACTTTAACAATCTTTTTTATATGCTCATGCACGAAACACCCCAATCTTATATTTCATTTTGAGACTTTTTTTTATTGATTAAAAGAAAAAAAATATAAAATTTATAAAATCCTTAAGAATCGCTGGGTTAAGTTATTTGATTTAAAACTTTTAAGTTTTTTCTTTTTTCTTTTTTAAATAAGAAATCTCAAACTTTAACCGGATTTTTTATCTGAGTGTTTTTTTTACAAATAGATGGAGTAGAATTTATCGTTATTTTTATTTGCTCGAATTACTCGGCCAAATGTGGCTTTTTGAGATTTGGCGTAATATAGATTTTTTCTCTATATTACATAAGAGTCTTGCTACTCAAGCCTTACGTCTTAAAACCTAACTAATTAGAAATTTGGATTGAAATTTCTCAACTTGTAAGTTTTTGATAATCAGTTGAATTCCTCCCTTATGCAACAAGGTTTTCCATAAGTTTTTGTGAGCTAATGGTTTAAGAATTTCTTAAAAAAACGTATTTAAATCTTCGTTGCCTCAAAAGCTTAACTTGCCTTTTTGAGTTAAATAAACCCTGTTTTTAGCAAAAAATCTTTCAAAAAAGGCAAGCTCATTTTAGATCGATTTTATCCTTTTTTAAATTTAACTCATTCGTTTTAAGATCCATTCTATTACATGTTTTATCTTATTTGTTGGGGTTCAATATTTTCTCATAGTCGGTTAATAATAAGAGGCTTGTGGAAATATAACAATTTGACTGTCAAAGATTTATGCTATTTTTATAAACCACTTAAAAATAATATCTTATGAAAAACGCTTAATTTCTTAATAAAATCTTTAAAATTAATAAAAATATTTTCCTTGGGCTTAAGCCGCTGTAAACAAGTCAATTACAGTCAATTAATGTTAAGGCTGTTTAAAGAAAGTTATTGACAATGAAGCCCTTTTAGGATATAATAAGAACTGGAGAGATAGATTTAATAACAATTAGCTAATAAAAGAGGTTTAGATGAGTAACGTACCAAATGTAAATTCTAGTTCAAATACTCAGTATTCACCGAATCCAGATACTAATGTACAAATGCCCAAAGGAGCCTCTGCTTTTTTGTATTTAGCAGAAGCTATGAGTGGCTCTTTAGATTCTGCGAAAAAATCTTTTGACTCTCAATCATTAGAACAAAAAGAAAAACAAACAATTTTGCAAGAGCTTCAAGGTATTAATGATTTAGCAAGAAGAAAAGCTCTGCTTGAGTTCCTTATAAAGACTTTTGGGTCAAGTGATAGTTCTATAAAAGCTTGGTTAACAGGGTTAGAAGAGCATGTGCAAAGCTCAATTGATCTTATTGGTAAGTTTTGGAAAGACTATGAAAAAGAAGAAAAAGCATTACAGAAAGATGATAAAAGAGAGAAGAAATATCATGGTACAAGTGGTGCTGCTGTTTTTTATGGAGATGGAGAATGGGACTCAAAATTACAAAAACAAAGACTTCAATTATTGAAAAATATAAAAGATATTTTGCAAAACCCAGATGAGGCTTTAAGTAATATTGGCCAATTATCAAGTGATTTTAAGGGGCTTCAAACAATTGTTAATAAAGAGAACAAAGAGACTCAAAAATTATCAGGGCCAGCAAATTGGTGGGAAAAGCATGTGACAAGTAAATTAGATAAGACAATTAAAGGTATTTGTCATGGTGAATTTAAAAAAATAGTCGATATTGCCCTTCCAGGTGCAGCTCTAGTTGATGGATTAATGTATGCCGTGCAAGGAATTTTAAGTGTCCCTGCAAGTGTATATGGCGGTCCTCAAAAAACAATTTTAAATGATACCTCAAGTTTTGCTCAAAAAGGTCAACTTGAGCTTCAAGCAGCGAGTACAGCAAACTCTGTAATGAAAGGTCAATATGCAATTGATTCTAATACTGTAAGTATGAGAATTCAAAAAGGAGCTAAAGCTCAAGCTAATTATAATAGTTTAATTGAAAATACACTTGTGGGTGATACAAAGCTGATATCAAGTATAAATTATAGTAATAAAGTTTAATAAAAAATAACGAGGAAAATAAAGATGTTAAAATTAAAACAAGAGTTTCCTGAGATATTTGATTTTTTCGAACTAGATGATGAAGCTAGAGTTGGAAAATTTGAAGAAATACTATCTCAGATAGCAAGGTTTTCAGAAAAGATACAAGATAGAATCTTAAATGGAACTGAAGAAGAAAATGGTGAACTTCAAGACTTTTTAAAAGATATGCAAGAAAAAGTTGAAAATGAGAAAGCAAAAGTCTTTGAAAAAGTAGGAGTTTCAGAAGAGCAATTTAAAGAATTTTTAAACGATAAAAACAACTTTTCTGAAGAAGATTGGGCGTCGATGCAAGAAATGAAAGGGTATTTAAAAGAAACGGTTATGCCAAATGTCCCAAAAATAAATAAAATTAAAAGAAAAAAATCCAAAACTAAATGGATACAAAGTTAGGAGAAAATTTAATGAATACAGTTGTTGATAAAAGCCAAGTAGCTCCTACTAATAATTTTCTTAAATTTGAGATGGCATCTATTGAAAATAAAATTAAAGAGAAAATTAAGGAGATGTGGAAAGCAGGTTATTCATATGTAATTATTTGTGAGTATGCAACAAATGCGTTAGGTATTCAAAGATGTACTCAGATTATGAAAGCGATTTCTAAGGTTCAAAATATTTTAGATAAAATTAATGGCGATTTAAATGATTTGAAAAAATTATTAGAAGAACTTCAAAGTTATGGCTTCGGAAATATTAAATGGTATTATCAAACCAAGGATGGTAAATTTCATGAATCCAATCAACCATTTGATCCTTCAAAAACAAAACCAAAGGATTCGTGGTTGCCTAAAGGAGCTCATTGGGTAACTCCAACAGAACAGATGTGTTTCGCAATACAAGTATGGTTAAAGAAAGGCAATGACCTTGGTATTAAGGGACCTGATGGTAAAACTTTAACAAATCAACAAGCGATGCAATATATTTGGAAAGAGCTTTATGGTCCTAAGTGTGACAATAAAGCTGGGCTTGTAAATGACTTAAAAGAGGCTTTAAACAATCCCTGGTATAAACAAACAAATAATCAATCGTATAAAGCGCTTGCAGCTTTAAATGGAAAGGCTCTTTTTGGTGGTGATAGTGCAAGTGCATGGACTGATGGTAAGAATGGTCCGACATTTTTAGATTTCTTAAAAGGCGGTAAATACTCTACTTGGGGTATTGCTGATATTTTAGAAAAAGCTTTTACAGATTCGTATTATAAAAATAACAATACGACTCCTCCAAGTAATAGCGGAGCTAAACCAAAAGATTACGTTGGTGATTTGACATCTTCATCAGATGCTGTAGTTCAATCTGGTACAGCTTTAAACTCAACTGAATCTTCAGACTTGTCGATGTTTGCGCAGCAGCTCTCATCTTTAATTAACATAATACAACAGATGTTACAACAAAACGATAAATCTAATACTGCAATGGTTAACAACCAACAAGCTAGATAATAATAAATTAAAATAGTAGGAGGCAAAATATGCCAAATATTCAATTAGATACAGTTAATATAAACAGTGATATACAAAACGCACATATGATGAAATCTCAGATTCCTGTATCACTGCCTGTAAGTATGTATAATGATGATGATGATTCATCAAATAATAGTAAAAAATCAAGAAAAGCATTATTTAATAAAATGCAAAGATCTTCTCCAAAATTAGTGAAGACTTTTGATGAGATGACAGTAAGTGAAAAAATAGCTTATTTTAATTCTCTATCTGATGATGAAAAAACAAATTTAATGACTCAAGGTTATAACAAGGCAGCATCATATTTAAATTCGCTACCTGAAGATAAAAAAAATGCATTAATATCAAAAATAAATTCAGCTGTAAATCAATCTCAAAATGGAGATCAACCTATTCCTTCTGGATCTCAAGATGATTCTGATGAGGGTATTACTAATATAATGATGATTTTAGTAAAAGCTTTTGTTAAAAATATGAATACAGAAGCCTTAGATGAATTAGACAAAACTTTTGAAGCTAGTTTAATCAATAAATTCTTACAAAATATTCAAAATCAGATGAAAGATCAAATTAAAAAACAAGAAACGCTCAACAAAAAATTAGATACATCATCATCATTTTGGACTCCAGGTAATATCGCTGCCGTAGTGATTGGTGGGGTAGTTGCTGTTTTAACATTAGGAGCTGGAGTTATATCATTTGCAGGACTTTTTGGTGAAGCTGCGACAGCTGCGGAAGCAGGTGCAGACGTAGTAGGAGTGGGAGCGGAAGAAGCAGGATTGGGAGGAGAAAACACCATTGAGATGTCAGAAACACCTCTTTCAGGAGAAGAAAGTGAGTTAAATTCTGCTTTGGATAATCTGGATGGAGCAAATAATATTGATGATTTGGATGAAACAACACCAAGATCACAGATTTCAGATGAACAAAAGCCAGCTGGAGGCCAATCACTAGATGAAGTGCAGGCTGAAACTAATAAGATTGGAAAATTTGAAACAGCGGGAAAAGACTCTCCAAAAGAGATAGATGAAAAGACAAAGACAAGAGGGTATAGAATGAAACGAGCTCTCACAAGGAACTGGAGAGAGAACTGCTACGATGATGTAGTAGGAAAAGATGGGAAAAACGTAATAGGAGATAATGGAGAAGAAAAATTAAAATTGAATAATGTAAAAGTTGCTTCACATATAGGTAAAACAATTGTAAAAGCAGGAATGTATGGTGGCGGAGCTTTCATGGGTATCCATACACTAGATAGTTTAGTTGATAAAAACAGTCCAGCAAATACACAAAATGATATTAATAATATTCAAGATCAAATAAGTACTGGAACATCTGCATCTGATATATTAAACAATAATGAACAGCAAGTTTCTAAACGAATAAGTGATGATTCTCAAAGAATTTCACAATCCTCAGGATATGTATCACAGGCAATAAATATGCTTGGAGCTGCAATGTCCTTTAAAGTTTAAGGAGGGAATTATGACAACAAAATCAATTTTTTGGGGCTTAGGCGATAAGGGTGTTGGATTTTATAAGATGGCAAAAGCGTTAGATAACGTAATAATAGGTGAAGCTAATTTGATGATAACTTTTGGAAAATTAATGAATGGATTGAATAATAATCTCTCTAGTGTGTCGTTGAAACTGCAAGATATTACTAAAAATCTTAATATGCTAAATAAACTAGATAAGGTTATTTCTAAAACCGGAATGCTTTCTATGATTGCATCTTTCGGATTAATGGGATTATCCTCAATGGCAGCGGAAACAGAAGTAACTGAAGAAACCTCGGCATTTAAAAAAGTAGCAACTAAATGTAATCAGGGAGCTCAGGGACTGGGTTCTGCTAAAATGCAATTTTTATTGGGAAGTCTTAAAAGTTCAATTGGAGCTGGAGTTATTATTAGCTGTTTACAAGCGTACTTTTCAGCAAACACAGGTATTGATAACTCACAGATTAGCAAATTTAAGGCATTATCTGATGGGGAACAAGAAGGCTCAAAACAGATTGCAAATAGTGAAAGCAAATCTTCTCAAACTATACAGTCGATAACTAGAGCTGAGCAGAAAGCTATTCAAAATGATTATAATAGTAAAACCCATGCATTATATTATAACAATTAATAAAAAGGAGAAAAAAATATGTCAAACAATACTACTCAAAGTCCTATTTGGGAAGCAATATTAAAGTATTGTGGAGCCAATGCTATTAATGTGGCTGATTCATATTATAATAAAGTCACAAGAGATGTAGGAACTTCATTAGATAAGCTCAGACAAAATCAAGTAGCAGCAATTACAGCAGGAATAAAAGCGTCATATGCAATTGCTTCTGCAATGCTTATGGCTTCTTTAGTTGAAGCAGCCTCTCAATTAGCTGGAGCTTATGGTTCAAAAGAGGCTTTAAATGAAATTAATCCTGCAGAAAAAGAGGTCAATAATGCTAATCAAGGATTCAGCAAATTAGAAAAACAAGAAAAAGCATTACAAAGTGATCTTGTTAAAAACAAGGAAGAGCTAGATGGCCTTAAAACTAAAAAAGAGAATCTGAAAAAAGTAGCAGAGAAAAAACAAACTAATTTATCAAATAAATCTCAAAAAGCAACTACGAAAGCACAAATGCTCACGACGGCAGCTCAAGGTGCGGCTACTATACCAAGCGCTCTTGCTAATACTTTCAAAACCAAAGGAGAGGCTATTAATTCAGTATTACAGACGCTAATAGGTATGTTAAATTCTACATATGACAAATCAAATCAAACTCTAAGAAGCTTTCTTGAAATAGATTATTTAGGTGGTCTGGTAGCACTTGGACAAATACAACTTAGATAATAAATAGAAAAATTTCCTCGTAATTGGATTCCCAGCTGTAAAAGGTTGGGGATCTTTTTTTTTAATTTAAAAAGTGTTTTTTCATAGATAAAAAATGAATTCAGAAATCAGTTAAATGTTTCGGGTAAATTTCGGGAAGTTAGGGTTTAATTGCAATATTTGATTTATGTCTATAAAAGAACCGTCTATTTTGTAGAGAAGGTCTATGTAATACAGGTAAGTTTGAAAGAGAATAAAATTTAAACCATTGTAAATAAACAATTTGATTAAGATGTAGAGAAGTCATCAGAGAACTTTTGTTTGTGAAAAAGCAAGATGCTTAATTAGCCTATTGTATCCTCAGCTCTAAAAGGTTGGGGATCTTTTTTTTTAAGCTGATCTTTTAATGATCGGCTCTTTTTCATTATCGATTGTCTCTTTTTCTATTAAAATCTCTTTGATTGAAGGATCAGATGGGGTTTCAAACATGAGATCTCTTAGTAGATTCTCTACAATCATACGAAGAGCTCTAGCTCCAGTTTTTGATGTTTTAGCTTTTTTAGCGATGGATATTAGAGCATCTTTCGTGAAGTGAAGATCTACACCCTCGTCTTTGAAGAGTTGAATGTATTGCTTGATTATAGCATTTTTAGGCTTTGTTAGAATATCTACTAAATCATCATCTGTTAGCTCATTGCAGTTTGCTATTGAGTTAAACCTTCCTACAAATTCAGGGATAAGACCAAACTCTATTAGATCTGCTGGTTCTACTTGAGAGAGTAGATAATTTATCTCGTTTCTATCAAATGTTTTTTCTTCACCGGCTTTAAAACCGATGGTCTCTTTACCTAGTCTTTTGGCTATCATTTTATCTAAATGGACAAAAGCTCCACCTGTAATAAATAGGATGTTTTCAGTGTTAACTTTAATGTATTCTTGATGGGGATGCTTTCTACCGCCTTTTGGAGGGATGTTTGCAACGGTGCCTTCTACTATTTTTAAAAGAGCTTGTTGAACACCTTCCCCTGATACATCTCTTGTGATAGAGACGTTTTGAGAGGTCTTTCTGATCTTATCTATCTCATCTATGTAGATGATGCCATGTTCTGCTCTTTCAACGTCGTAGTCTGCGGCTTGAAGCAGTCTTAAGATGATGTTTTCAACATCTTCTCCTACGTAGCCTGCTTCTGTAAGGGTTGTTGCATCAGAGATTGCAAAAGGAATATCTAAAACGTCAGCGAGCGTTCTTGCCATTAGAGTTTTTCCAGAACCTGTTGGACCAATTAATAGAAGATTAGATTTAATGTATTCAATATCTTTTTGTTTATGAAGAGAGGAGATCCTTTTAAAATGGTTATATACAGCTACACAAATTGTTTTTTTTGCATTTTCTTGTCCGATTATATAATCATCTAATTTTTCTTTAATCTCTTTTGGTTTTAAAATTTTGAGTTCATGTTGAGTCGCTTTTTTCTCTATAATATTTAAACAAAGGCCTATACATTTATCGCAAATATAGGCATTTGGTCCTGAGACTAACTTTTCAACTTGATCTTCTTCTCTTCCACAAAAAGAGCACTGAGCATTGTTTTTTTTCATTTATTTATTTTCTTTGGGGTTCGGCAATTTTATCGATTAATCCATAATCTAGAGCTTCTTTAGGACTCATATAAAAATCTCTTTCACACTCTTCTAAGATTTTTTCTGTTTTTTGGCCTGTTTTTTCACTTAAAATATTAGCTAAAACTTTTTTTAAGTAGAGTATTTCATTGGCTTGCAGTTTGATATCTTCAGCAGCTCCTCCTACTCCACCGGATGGTTGGTGTAGCATGATTCTAGCATTTGGAAGGGCATATCTTTTCCCTTTAGAGCCTGCTGTTAAAAGTAGCGCTCCCATAGAAGCTGCGAGGCCTATGCAGTATGTGTTAATATCACATCCTAAAAAGTGCATGGTATCATAAATAGCTAAACCAGCTGTTATCAGACCGCCGGGTGAATTGATGTAGAGAGAGATATCTTTTTTAGGATCTTCCATTTTTAAAAATAGAAGCTGAGCTATTACAACGTTTGCTACTTGATCGTTGATCTCGGTTCCGATGAAAATAATTCGATCTTTTAAAAGACGAGAGAAGATATCCATGGATCTCTCACCCCTTCCTGTATCTTCAATTACATATGGAGTTAATGAATCTACTATTTCATAAGGTGACTTTGCCATTTTTTTTCCTCTTACTTTTTTTATCTATTATTATCAGGTTTTAGAAGAATGATCAAGTATATAATCTTCTGCTTTATTTAAAACTAGCTGAGATATTGCAAGAGCGTAGACATTTCTTGGAATGTTTTTAGGATCTGGTTTTTGACCAGTTTCTCTATATAATATAATAAGCGCTCTTTGTTTGATTTCATCATCTGATATTTTAATATCAAAATCTGCGACTATTTTTTTAGAAAGATAAAAAATTCTTATCGCATCCTCTGAATATGTTAAAAGATCTTTTTCAAATCCTTTTATCTCTTCTTTAGTCATTTTATCATATTTTTTCTTGAACTCAGGATTTTTAAAATAGGAATCTTTTCTGTAATTTAACTCGTTTTGAATTAAAGAATCTGGAACGTCAAACTTATAAGTTTTAAGTAAAAATTCATGAACCTTTTTTCTGTTTTCTTGGTTGTGTTTGGTTTGCTTTTGCTCTGTTAACATTTTTGTTATAGATTCATACATCTCTTTTTCACTTTTAGCGCCAACTTTTTTCGCAAACTCATCATCAACTTTAGGTAGCTTAGCTTCCTCTATTTTTTTTATCGTAACTAGGACTTTTTTTGGTTCAAAATTTTTCTTTTCATCTGCTGTAGCTTTTTCATCAGGCTTGGATGTTCCTTTTAAAGAGTCTTTTAAATTTTTTCCAATAACTAGCTCTTTCATCCAAGCTGCCATGCCTTTATCGGATACTTCAAATCTAGTATCGGAAAAGACTCTTTGGGGGGTGTCTGATTCAATAGAATCTAAATCAATGATTATATAATCATTTTCTTTGATTGGACGATCTGCATCTTTCCACTCGGCATGAAAAAATCTGATTTGACGAATAGCTTCATCGATCTCTTTTTTTGTAACATCTATTTTTTTATCTTTTGAAAGTTTAAAAGCTTTAGGATCTATTTTTGGAACATCAGGCTCTGTTTCATAGGAGTAGTGAAGCTTTGCTCCTTTTTCTAAAGAGTACTCTTTAATTTTAAAAACTATTTTAGATTCTTGTGTAAGGGTGGGGAGTTTTTCTTTTTCATGTGCTTTTATAAAAGAGATATCAGCAATTTTTTTCTCAAAACTTTCTTTATATGCGTCTGGGTATTTTTTTAAAACTGCGCTATCTGGAGCTTTTCCTTTTCTAAAACCTGGAAGTGTTATCTCTTTTTTTATATCTTTTAGAGCTTGTTTGCTAGCTTCTTTTACTATGTCAGAAGAGACTTCAATATCCACTTCAATTTTACACTTAGTTTTTTTTTCAATTTTTACTTTGATTTCAGTTTCCACTTAAAATTTTCCTTTTACTTAAAGTTAAAAGCGGGTGATGAGGTTCGAACTCACGACCCTCACGTTGGCAACGTGATGCTCTACCACTGAGCTACACCCGCGAAAAAGTATACATAAATATAGGGATTTTAAAGATTTTGAGCAAGTTAGATAAAAATGATTGTTTTTTTTTAACATAATATTAACACAAAACTTGCTGAAATATATCTGAGAAGGTTTTTTTTATCTTTTTTTTAAAATCGATAAAAATATTTTTATTGATATGGTTTAAAAAAAAGAGTAAAACTAAAAAAGGTACTTTTATTTTAATTAAAACAAAAAAAAAAATAAGCTATGTTGAATTTTAGAAAGTTAAAACAAGATTTCTCTTCGATGCTTTTGCAAGAGGGAAAAGCTCTGCATGATCAAAAAAGAGTTTTGAGTGCAAAAATTTTAAGACTCGATGAAGATACGATTAAATTTCACGCCAAAGTCACGGGCGGTTATGAAAATACGTATGAGAGTGAAATTGAAATCGATAGGTTTGAATCAGATACTGTTCATTCTAATTGCGATTGTAGATATCGTTTTGATTGTCAGCATATAGCTGCACTCGTTTTTTATTTAGAAGAGAATTTAGATTCTATCTTAGTTAATTTTTCGAAAGAAAAAGATTTGAACAAGGAAAATGGTTTTGATAAAGCTCTTTTAGCTACCATTCATGAGGCTCAAACTAAAGAAGAAAAAAGAAAAGATGTAAATTTACAAAAACAGATAACTCATGAATATATAAATTCAGCAGATGTTTTATCATCTTCTTTATTTTTTCTACCTGAAGAAGAAAATAAAGTTACAAAATCAGAGATAGCATTAATATTTAATCCAGAATCTATTGAAAAAAAACATAAATTTGTAGATTTTACTTTAGCGCTTAGAATTCCATCGAGATCAAAACCACTAAACATTCCAAATATTAAAATTTTTTTAGAAGCAGTTCGTTTTGAAGAGAAAATTAAGATAAATTCAAAATATTATTATTTTAAATTTTCAGCTTTTAATGATGTGGAAAAAGAGATTATTAAAACTTTAATAGCCTCAGCTAGATACAATGAAAATCTTACTAATGAAAGAGCTCAGAGAATTGCAAAAATTGATATGCCAACATTTGGTGATTTGCTCTCAAAAATTCATGCAATAGAGATGAAAAAAAGCACCTCTAGAAGCTTGAATGATCTATCAGAAGATCTTCCCGTTTTACCATCCATTTTTTGTTTGAACTTAGAAAACCCTCTTAGTTACTCTTTTTCAGCTGCTTTTGTTCTTTTCGATCTGAAATATTTAGAGCCTCCTACTACAAAAATTTTAATAGATACAAATTTTGTAGTAGATCAAAATGTTGTTGATATAAAAAATGTTAGTATTTTTGATTGCGCAAAACCTGCGCTATTACATGAGGGAATTTATTATAAATTTCCATCGCATATTAAAAGAGAACATCTAAAAAGTTTAGAATCGATTAGAAATATAGCAATTCCAGAGCCGCTTTTTGGAACTTTTGTTGAAAATTCTCTTCCAGAACTTAAAAGGTTCGCAGAGGTTTCAAGTTTAGATGTTATTGAAAAATTTGTAACACTTCCTTTCGCTTCCGATATAAAAGCTAGATGTGAGCTTTCATATTTAGATGGAGAGCTAGAGGCAACGCTTCATTTTATTTATGATGGAATAGAAGTAAAAGCAAGTTCTAACCAATTAGACTATGAGAGCATTTCTAAATTTATTACAGATGATGGGATTTTAGCGAGAGACTTAGTGAAAGAAAGGGCGATTATAAACGATCTTTTTACAGACTTTTTATTTATGCCAGAGACAGGGACATACATTTCGAAATCTGAAAAGAAAATCGTAGAATTTATGACAGAGACTATTCCAAATAATCAAAAAGTAGTTGAATTTGAATGTCCTCAAAATCTTTTAGATCAATTCATCTACGATCAAACTAAATTTATTTTAGAGTTTGATGTCTCTAAAAATACCGGATTTTATACAGTAGATCTAAAAGTAGATGGAGATCTAAACGGCGTGAAATTTGATCTTCTTTGGGACTGCGCAGCTGTTGGAAGAGCGTTCATCGAGCTAAAAAGACAGACAGCTTCGAGTTCAAGATTTTCAAAAATTTTAGTTTTAGATTTAGAAAAGTTATCTAAAATCGTAGGGATTTTTGATGAAATTGGGTTGAAAAAACTAACTAACCATAAAGAAGATAGACCTCTTTGGAGTTTAGTTGGAATAGAGAACTCTTCTTTTGATAATCTTCCGATAAAATTTAAAATCTCAGATAAGTTAAAAAAAATAAGAGATCAGATGCTATCTGAAAACATTTCTAAACCATCTAGTATCCCATCTACTATTAAAGCTACTCTAAGAAAGTATCAAACAGAGGGTATTCATTGGCTTGAAAAGACAAGACGTATGTATCTAAATGGAATACTAGCTGATGATATGGGTCTTGGAAAAACTCTTCAAGCAATTGTTGCAATTGTTCAAAGTCAATCTACTAAAAAAGATCCATCTATCGTTGTTTGTCCAACCACTCTTTTATATAATTGGCAAGAGGAGATAAATAAATTTAGTCCAAAAACTAATGTCATAGTAATTGATGGAACTCCAAATCAGAGAAAAAAAACAATAGCTTCAATAGAAGAAAATGATGTTATTATTACATCTTATACATTAATTCAAAAAGATATAGAGCTTTACAAAGAAAAAACTTTTTCATACACGATTTTAGATGAAGCTCAACATATAAAAAATAGACAAACTAGAAATGCAAAATCTGTAAAACTCTTAAATTCCACACATAAAATGATATTAACAGGAACTCCAATTCAAAATTCTTTAGATGAGCTCTGGTCCCTCTTTGATTTTCTAATGCCAGGATTTTTATCAACTTATGATAGGTTCACAGAAAAATACCTTAGAACAACGGGTGAGGCTCACGTAAAAAATATCGAGTATTTAAAAAGGAAGGTATCTCCATTTATCTTAAGAAGAATGAAAGAAGATGTTTTAAAAGAACTCCCTCCTGTTACAAATATCATATATCACTGTAAACTCACTAACTCACAATCAGAGTTATATAAATCTTATGCTAACTCTGCAAAAAATGAACTTACAAAACTTGTTAGAAGGGATGGATTTGAAAAAGTTCAAATCCATGTACTTGCAACTTTAACAAGATTAAAACAGATCTGTTGCCATCCAGCTATTTTTGCAAAAGAGACAAAAGAAGTTGGGGACTCAGCAAAATATGAGATGCTTCTCGAGCTTGTTCAAAACCTAATAGATGCAAATCATAAAACTGTAATATTTTCTCAATACACAAAAATGCTAGCAATAATGAGAGATGATTTTGAGCAAAAGGGAATAAAATTCTCATATCTTGATGGAACTACAAAAAACCGTTTACAAGTAGTAAAAGAATTTAATGAAAACAAAGAGAAAACAATATTTTTAGTCTCTCTTAAAGCTGGAGGAACTGGACTTAATATAACCGGAGCTGATAGTGTTATACATTACGATATGTGGTGGAATCCAGCAGTTGAGTCTCAAGCGACCGATAGGGTTCATAGAATTGGACAAAAAAATAGTGTTTCATCATATAAATTAGTGACAGTAAACACAATAGAAGAGAAAATAGTAGAAATGCAAAATAGAAAAAGAGGTCTCGTCAAAAAGATTGTTAGCTCAGATGATGAGGCAATATCAAAATTAACATGGGAAGAAGTTTTAGAACTTCTTCAGACATAAAGGAAAAATTATGCTTACTAAAAACGCATTAAATTTAAAAGACTTACTTGTAAGATCAAAAAATACTTTTGTAAATCGTATCAACAAAGTTCAAGGGATTTTTTCATCTGATATTGGAATAGATTTAGGAACAGCCAATACTTTGGTATATGTAAAAGGTAAAGGTATAGTTTTAGCAGAGCCATCTGTTGTTGCTGTAGATTCCATCACAAATGAAGTTTTAGCAGTTGGTCATAAAGCTAAATCGATGCTTGGAAAAACTCCTAGAAGAATCCACGCAGTAAGACCTATGAAAGATGGAGTTATCGCTGATTTTGAAATAGCTGAGGGTATGTTAAAAGCTTTAATTAAAAGAGTAACACCAACAAGATCACTTTTCCGCCCAAAAATATTAATAGCAGTACCCTCTGGAATTACAGGTGTTGAAAAAAGAGCTGTTGAAGACTCAGCTTTGCATGCTGGCGCTCAAGAAGTAATTTTAATAGATGAGCCAATGGCTGCAGCAATAGGCGTTGATCTACCAGTACATGAGCCATCAGCTAATATGATAATAGACATCGGTGGTGGTACAACAGAGATAGCGATTATATCACTCGGTGGTATTGTAGAGTCTAGATCACTTAGAGTTGCAGGAGATGAGTTTGATGATTGTATTATGAACTACATGAGAAGAACTTATAATTTAATGATTGGTCCAAGAACAGCAGAAGATATCAAAATGACAATAGGGTCAGCATATCCACTCGGTAATAATGAGCTAGAGATGGAAGTTAGAGGAAGAGACCAAGTAGCTGGGCTTCCAGTAACTAAAAGAATTAACTCTGTAGAAATAAGAGAATGCCTTGCTGAACCAAATCAACAAATTATTGAAAACGTTAAATTAACTCTAGAGAAATGTCCACCAGAGCTTGCAGCTGACCTCGTTGAAAGAGGGATGGTATTAGCAGGTGGTGGCGCATTAATTAAAGGGTTAGATAAAGCTTTAATTAAAGAGACAGGACTTCCTGTATTTGTTGCTCCGAATCCGCTTTTAGCGGTTTGTATTGGTACTGGAAAAGCTTTGGATTATCTAGATAGATTTAAAAGAAAAAAATAATAAAATTGTATTAAGTTATCAAAACAAATAGACATTATTTTTTTACGATAACGAGTCGCTTTTCCTTCACCTATTTGTTCTAATAGCCCTCTTGATGTTAAGTGAGCCAATCTTCGTCCCGCAGTTGTTCTAGCTAAAAAAGCATTATGAAGGGTTTGGTTCTACTCTTGTTAATGAGAAAGTTCTGGAAAACCATAATATCAAAAGATCTACAGAAACTATAAGACAATAGATGACGAGGGAAAGACTATGGAATCTTAAAAAAGAAAAAAAATTGAAAATCTAAATTTAACCTCTTGAGATATTAAAGCTAGTTATTGGAAAAAAGGATCTCAGTCCTTTAGATGTATATATATTGGTATTTCTCCAAATTGGAAATACGTATCTACCAGTACTATCTGTCACTATTTGAGGTTGAGAGCCTAGGCCAAGATTTGGAACTATTGCGCTCCAAGTTTGACCAAAATCAGCTGATCTAGCTGTTTGAATATTCCCACCAGCTACCCAAATAGCAAATACATATCTACCCGAGATATCAGCAACTATTTGAGGATCATCGCCTAGGCCCAAATTTGGTGGTAAACTCCAATTTTGACCAAAATCATCTGATCTAGCTATTTGAAGCAAGCTGCCGAGATCTTGCCAAATAGCATAAACATATCTACCCGAGCTATCAGTAACTATTTGAGGGTCAAGGAGGGGGTTAACAGAACTCTGAACTATTTGTGTGCCCCAAGTTTGACCAAAATCATCTGATCTAGCTGTTTGAATATCATCATTGTCATCTTGCCAAATAGCAAAAACATATCTACCCGAGATATCTGTTGTTATTTGAGACTTCGGGTTTACTGCAAAAAGAGCTACTACACCAATGATTTGTGAGGTCCAATTTTGACCAAAATCGGCTGATCTAGCTGTTTGAATATTCGTGCCATCTACCCAAATAGCAAAGACATATCTACCCGAGCTATCAGTAACTATTTGAGATAGCTTGCCTGGGCCCAAATCTAGTGGTAAACTCCAATTTTGACCAAAATCGGCTGCTCTAGCTGTTTGAATATTCCCGCCGATATCTTCCCAAATAGCAAAGACATATCTACCCGAGCTATCAGTAACTATTTGAGAAGCACCGCCTTGGCCAAAATTTGGAACTATTGTGGTCCAATTTTGACCAAAATCGGCTGATCTAGCTACTTGAATATTCGAGCTGCCATCTGCCCAAATAGCAAAGACATATCTACCCGAGCTATCAGTAACTATTTGAGGAGCACCGCCTGTGCCAAGATTTGGAACTATTGTGGTCCAAGTTTGACCAAAATCGGCTGATCTAGCTACTTGAACATCTGTGCCTTCTCGCCAAATAGAAAAAACATATCTACCCGAGTTATCTGCTGTTACTTGAGGCGTAGTACCTGCAGCTGAACTAATATCTAAAGGCGTTGAAAAATTAAAATTTTCTGCAAAAAGAGACGTACTTATCAAAGTTATAAGAATTAGAACATATTTACTTTTTATCAACTTCAACATAAATACTCCTTTTGATGAAAGATAAAAAATATTTTGTATTTCTCATTTTTTTAAATCAATTTATTTTTTTAATTTGTAGGAATAAAGTTGTTGGGCCCTAAAGCTCATAAGTTAAAATGCCCTAACAAAGATTTTATTAGGAGGTTAATTTTGGAGAAAATATTTTGTATGACACAAAAAGAATGCTCTATTTATCTAGTGCTTGTTTTATTGTTGAAAAAGTTGTCATAGCTATTTTTAATCCTCTTTTTTTAATAATACGTAGCTTTAAGAAGCTAAACGTCGATCTTCTAAAACTCTATTTTTCCAGATCCCTTCGATCTTTTCTAAGACTTCTAGATCAGAGTTTTTCCTAATTTTAACATATGCTTTGTGTCCGCCATAGTCTTCACAAAGCCCTGCATCAACGTTGATAAGTCTAAGGGAATCTGTGATTCTAATCGGGGCATCATCACTATAACGTCGTGGAGGATTGTGAGCAATAACTTGTGGGATATCTCTTGCATGAACTGATTTCATGAGATCAGAGACATCATCCCAAAGAGGTCCTCCTATTTCATGTTCTCCTCCTCTTGATTCTGAAACACGAAAGATAGGATGATCATATTTATCTTTTTTAACTGCTTCTTTTAAAAGTTCATTCATGTAATTTGTGATATCTTGCTCCGATACATTTTCAATTTTTTTCTTCTCTTTAATTTCAGATATTAAATGAGTTTTAATAGAAGAGCGCAGGCCTGCATGAGTAAAAAGACGCATGTCATCAAAATAAGATAGCTGAACTTTTCCAGCTAAAATATCTTTTTTTATCTCCTTCGCTAACTTTTCAGGCTCTGGATAATTTGCAAATCTATAGTCCCCCTGAAGCAGCATTAGTTCATGGTTTCCAAGTAGGCGAATAATTTGTCGAGGATTTGCTTTTTCTTGAAGTTTTTGTAAAAAAGCCCAAGCTTCTTTTGATTTTGGACCTCTATCTATAACGTCTCCCATTTGAATTACGATATCTTTGAAATCTTTATTAAGATTTCCTCTTTCATCGATAACTTTAGCATGTAAAAGATTTTCTTTAAAACCATCGAGCTCTCCATGGATATCTCCGAAAACGAAAATTTCTTTTTCTCGAACTAGGCCCGGTCTTAAAGGAGGGATAAATTCAATTTTTGAACTCTTTTTTAATTCAAATTGATTAGTCTTTCTTAAAACGAATTTTGCTACATACATAATAAAAGGGATAATAACTGTTACCCAAGAGGCAATTTTCAGGGCAGTTAAAATAATTTTTTTAAATCTGTTTTGAGGATTGTTTTTAATTTCATATAAATAGCTGCCACTCTCGTTTTTTGAAATAACAACAGCTTTTTTTCCTCCTAGATAGAAGTAATCTTCAACAAAATCAAAGATTCTATATTTGATTCCTGTTTGCTTTGCAAATGATATAGGTGGTAGGGTTGCCATTTTCTTAAACTCCTCTTTTTTTACAAATATTATAGCAAAAATCCTCTTATTTTTAAATAGGCACAGTATCAAGGATTTCTTTTACATGCCTTTTGATCTTAGCTCGCGAGGATCTCTTTAAATGCTTTATAATTAAGTGGATATATTAAGAAATAGATAATATTTTAAAAATTATAATATTTACTTAATTTTTAGCCTCATTAGAAAAATAAAAGAGAATTTCCAGGGTTTTTAGACTTAATTCTGGAAAATGATGTATTTTCCGGAATTATCCTGTTTTTTTTGAGAGATAATGTCGTAAAAAGAGATGTATTTAGGAATTATCTCAAAAATTTGGGGTGTTTAAAGTAGAAAATTTTAGATTTTTTCTTTTTCTAATCATCTTTTTTTTGCACCAAACTAGAAAAATATCAATTTGGTGCAAAGTATTTTAAGTAAAAAACTTTGCACCAAAATATAGAAATGTTGATTATGAACATAATCAGTTAAAAATAAGGTCCTGATAATAAATAGCTTGAAAAATTCTGGGTCTTTTTAGCCAAATAAAAATAAGTGATGAAATTGAGAGATTGATTATAATCTTAAATCTGGATTTCAAAAAAAGATCGTGTAATACTTTTTTAATAATCTATCAAAACAAAAGAAAGTAAGTTATGCGAGCCGTTATCCAAAGGGTGAAAGAGGCCAAAGTTGAAGTTGATCAAAAGATAGTTGGTCAAATAGATCAAGGCATATTAGTTTTATTTGGATGTCATAAAGATGACACTGATAATCAAATCGATTATTTAGTTGATAAGCTCATAAATATGAGAATTTTTTCAGATGAAAACGATAAAATGAATCTCTCAATAAAAGATATTGATGGTGATATTTTAGTGGTCTCTCAATTTACACTTCTAGCTGATACAAAAAAGGGGAGAAGACCATCTTTTATAAATTCAATGGAGCCTAAGAAAGCAAATGAGTTTTATGAAAAATTCATATCTAAGTTAAAAGAGCATATTAAAAATGTGCCTACAGGAATCTTTGGCGCTAAAATGCAAGTTTCTCTAATAAATGATGGCCCTGCAACTTTTGTTTTAGATGTTTGAATTTACAAAAAAAGTATCGATGTAGAGTTTTTTGCTTATTTCCATCTTCTTGCAGCTTCTGAACAACTCTCATTACTTCTGCTTAACATCCCCCTTCTAAAAGCCTCAATTTCAGCCTCAATTGCAGTATTTAGTCGATTGTTTCTATCTATTAAAGCTTGAAAATCTAATCTAACAAAGGCTGTTGGTTCTCTTGATAAAACGCTATTTAATAAATCTCTAATTGGAGCTTTTTGAAGAGCTATTTCATATTCTTTTTTTTGCAGTATATCCTTTTCTATATCTATAGTTCTTTGGAACTTGTTCCATACATAATCGCACAGACGAGTTCTATGATCTAGATTATAATTTGATTCATCTTCATTTAACGATCTAACCCTATTTAATAAATTTAATAAGTTATTGCTTTGTGTAGTTATATTAAAACAATCATTTAAATCAGATAATGTTTCAACAAATATGGACTCTACAGAATCTAATCTAACGATGCCTCCATTTGCTTTAATATAATAATCGTAAACATTAGTATCATCTCTTGCTAAAGCAACAACATTGTCTTCAAATCTATTAATGCAGGCGCTTGCAGTCATAAAAAATCTCCTTTATTTTTAAATTTAAATTAAAAATTATTATCTTGGAAAAATCTCATTTTCTTTAAAGAAAAATCCTATTTCTATTTTAGCATTTTCCAAACTATCAGATCCATGAACTGCATTTCTTTCAATCGACGTGGCAAACTCTTTTCTAATAGTACCTTCTTTGGCATTTACAAAATTTGTAGCTCCCATAATATTTCTATTTTGTTTCACAGCATTTTCACCATAGAGAACCGATACTAAAATAGGGCCTGATGTCATAAAATCTACTAGATCATTATAAAAAGGTTTCTCTTTATGAACTAAATAAAATTTTTGAGCTTGATCTTTTGTAAGATGAAGCATTTTAGCTGCAATAATTTTTAAATTATTCTTTTCAAAGTGATCAAAAATTTTTCCTATAACATTTTTCTCTACAGCATCTGGTTTTATAATAGATAATGTTTGCTCCATATCTTACTCCGTATTAATATATTTAAAATATTTGTAAATTAGAAATTATATAAAAAAGGGCATTTATTATCTATGAATTATACCAATTATATCGACTTTAAGGATGTAAAAAAAATTTTAGTTATAAAACTTAGACATTTAGGAGATGTTCTACTCACAACTCCTGTTTTTTATAACCTAAAAAATATTTCTAAAGATGTAAAGGTAGATGCTTTTATATATGAAGATTCAAAAGATATTTTAAAAAACAATCCATATGTCGATGAGATTTTAACATACGATAGAGCTATAAAAAAGCTTGGTTTTTTTAAAAGA
Organism: Candidatus Anoxychlamydiales bacterium; assembly: GCA_011065045.1. Classification (GTDB taxonomy): domain Bacteria; phylum Chlamydiota; class Chlamydiia; order Chlamydiales; family SM23-39; genus JAAKFX01. The sequence goes on along the minus strand of JAAKFN010000004.1, from coordinate 6,594 downwards.
TTAATAAAAGAGTTGAAAATTCTAAGAAATATTAAAAAGAGAAAATATGATCTTGTAATAAATCTTACAGAAGGGGACAGAGGAGCTATTGCAGCTTATTTTTCAAAAGCTAAATATAGAGTTGGAATTGATCCTGAGAAAAAAGGATTTTTTAAAAAAAAGAAGATATTTTCGCATATTGTAAAAAATCCAAAAACCAAAAGACATATAGTTGAAAAAAATTTAGATGCACTCAGAAGAATTGGAATTTTTCCTAAAGAGGAGGATAAAAAACTTCATTTCAATGTATCAGATCTAGCTAAAGAAAAAATCCAAAAAATCTTAGATGAAAACAACATTTCTACAAATAATTATATTTTGATTCACCCATCAACTAGGTGGCGATTTAAATGTTTTGATAAGTTTGATCAGCTAGCTAAGCTTTTACATGAAAAAAATGAAAAAATAATTGTCGTCTCAGGAAAACAAGATTATGAAATCGACATGGTTAAAAAGATCATCAATGACCTGCCTATCTTGAACTTAGCTGGAAAAGTAAATATCGAAGAACTAGCTGCTTTAATACTCTTTTCTAAAAAATTTTATTGTGTAGACTCTTTTTCTTTTCATTTATCTAGTGCTTTAAAATCTAATGTTAGAGCATTTTTTGGACCTACGTGTGAGATAGGTTTTGGTCCATGGCAAAATGAAAATGCTAAGATTATAAAATCTAATTTTTCTTGTAGGCCATGTTCTTTGGACGGTTGTGGGGGGAGTAAAGTTAGCGAATGTCTAACTTCTATATCGGTGAAAGATATAGATTTAAATGATTAATGATTTACTATTATGGTTTCATCTAATAGATAATTTTTTCATAGTTTTAACCTATAAAACCTAAATTTATTAAAAAACACTTCTTTTAGTTATTGATTATCAGTTGTTTAGCATCATTTCGTGCATATTCAAAATTGCATTTTGAATTTACTTGAAATGAATTTAGATAATTGATTATCATAGAGTTAAAAGAGAAGTTTTATGTATATAAAAAGAAAATTAGAAAAATTAGTTTCAATGGCTCTAGAGCAATTTCCTGTCTGCCTAATTACTGGAGCTAGGCAAGCTGGTAAATCTACCATGCTTAAAAATCTTTTAAAAAATTATAGATATGTTTCTTTTGATGATCCAAAAGCTCGGCAAATGGCGATTGAAGATCCAAAGTTATTTCTTTTAACAAATCCACCGCCTGTGATTATAGATGAGATTCAGTATGCTCCTGAGATTTTATCATACATAAAAATGGATGTAGATGCAAACAGACGAGATTATGGTAGATATGTTTTAACAGGCTCTCAAATTTTTCAAGTAATGCAAGGAGTTACAGAGAGCTTAGCTGGAAGGGTTGCGATATTTAATTTATATCCACTTAGTTTTGAAGAGATAGATATAGATGTTTTTGATGATAAATTAGTTTTTCAATCTTATTTGAAAGGTTTTTATCCTGAATTTTATGTGAATTTGAAATTAGATATGTCTTTTTGGTTTAGTTCATATCTAGCAACTTATATTGAAAGAGATGTCAGAAATATCACTGCTGTATCAGACTTATCTAAATTTCAAACTTTTATTAATATTTTAGCTACAAGAGCAGGGCAAATATTAAATCTTTCAAATATTTCAAAAGAGTGCGCTATCTCACAACCGACTTGCAAAAGTTGGCTTTCTATTTTGGAATCTACTTATATAATTTATTTATTAAGACCTTTTCATAATAATCGAAAAAAAAGACTGATTAAATCACCAAAACTTTATTTTGTTGATACTGGTTTACTTTGCTATCTCTTAGGGATTGATAATACAAATAGATTATTAAAAGCATCTGAGAGAGGAGCTATTTTCGAAAATATGATCATTATGGAAACTATAAAAAGATTATCTTATCAAGTAGGAAAAACAAATTGTTATTTTTATAGAACTGGGGCGGGAGTTGAAATTGATTTGATTGTTGAAAAAACAAAAACTATACCATATGAAATAAAATTTACAAAAACGCTATCAAAAAATATGGCACGTTCTATCAATTTATTTTCGAAAGATCATGATATTGAAAAAGGATATGTTTTATCATTAAGTGGAGATGATATCTTTTTATATAGAAATGTTTTAGCTATGCATTGGAGCAAGGTATTAAAAGGCCAAGAATAATCATAAAGAAAAATCTTCACCGAGATAATATTTTCTAGCATCTTCATTTTTTACCAGTTCATTAACTGTTCCAGATAGCATAACCTTCCCATCTTGCATGATATAGCTTCTATCTACTATAGAAAAAATCTCTCTAGCATTGTGATCTGTAATTAAAATACCTATAGATTTTTTCTTTAAGATTTTAATTAGCTTTTTTACGTCAGCAATAGCGAGTGGATCTATATTTGCAAAAGGCTCATCTAAAAGAAGCAAAGATGGTTCTCTAACTAAGGATCTTGTAATTTCTAGTCTTCTTCTCTCGCCACCGGAGAGCGTTATTGCTTTTTTCTTTTTTAAATGAGTTAAATGCAATTCTTCTAAAAGATCTTTAAGTCTTTTTTGTTTTTCTGCTTTTGAAAGATTTAAAGTTTCTAAAATACATAAGATATTCTCTTCAACAGTTAATTCACGAAAAACAGAGGGTTCTTGCGCTAAATATCCCATACCGAGCCTTGCTCTTTTATGAATAGATAGATTTGAGATATCTTTATCTTTAAAAAAAACTTTTCCACTGTCTGCTTTAATGAGGCCTATTGCCATATAAAAAGCTGTGGTTTTGCCAGCTCCGTTTGGACCTAAAAGGCCAATTACTTCTTTTTCTTTAACTTCAAATGATAAACCATTTACAACAGGTTTAGAGTTGTATGATTTATATAGGTTTTCAACTTTTAAAAGAGTTTTTTTTCTATTCATAATTTGTATACTTTGAAAAAATGTCGTGGATTAAATTTTGTTCTTCTAAGTTAAATGTAAATCTTACATCTCCAAGACCTTTAATGTCATTTTTTTCTTTAGGGTTTATATGGATTTCATTAGCGCTAAGTTTAAGGGATTTATCTTCTTGCCAAAATAGTACTTTTTTATCTTTATCTGAGCTGAGTAAAACTTTGGTCTCTAGGGGGAGATACTCAATTTTATCAGCTAGCCCATAGCCGATAAAATTTTTGTCTTCTGTGTATTTAAATCTAACGCTATTTTCTAAAACAATATTTTTAATGTTGTCATTTTCATCATATAAAAGTGTAGCTTTTTTAGCGGAGATTGAGACGTTTTCATCAACGTATACTAAATAGTGATCTTGATTTTTCAAACTAAAAGCTGAGATTTTCTTTTTTTCATGATCTAACTCTATTATTCCCTGAGTAAAAAGATAAGATTTGTTTTTTGAAAAGAAATTGATAGTTGTATTATTTCTAGAAATAATTTTTCTAATAGATTTTTGATCTATGTTTTTTAAGAGTTCAATTTGATTTGATAAAATTTCACCAACTTCTGGATCTATAACTTTAACATTATCATTTAAAGAAAAGGAGTTTTCAAAATTATGCCAATTGAGTCTACTCGCTACAAAAGAAATAGATTTGTTTTTTAGAAGATTATTTATTTGACCTCTAGTATTTTCAAGCTCTAAATCTAAATTATCAACATCTAAAGTAGCTTTTTCTGCAAAGATCTCACTATTTTCATATGTAAAACGACAAAAGTCATTATCTTTTGGATATAAAAAAACTTTTGATTCATTTTCTTTTTTTTCAAAAAGCGCTTCTTGGCAATAAATGTTTACTTGATTATCAAGTGATAGAGTGACTTTATCTAAAAAAGATATTGAGTAAATATCTTCAATGTTTAGTTTTTTCATAGCGTTTTTGGTGTCTAAAAGACATTTCACTTCGTTTGATATGATTTTTAGATCTCTACTTTTGATTTTATCTACATACGTTACAAAATCTTTTGAGTAGAATCTAATTTGGGAGCTAAATGAATCGAAATCAGCATTTTCACTAATTAGTGTGCCATTTGCATTTGTGATTAATTTAACTCCATTTTTTAAACTAAAATCAACTAATCTATTTGCTTTTTTTAAGTTAGAAAATCTAGCGCTATTTGCAAAGATTTTTCCAAAGCTATGCTCTAGATAAAATCCATTATCAAAGTGTAGATTATTTTTTTCAAAATTTAAAATATCAGCTGAGATTTTATAACTCTCATCTTGAGCAAATAATAAAAAAGGAATAATAAGTAAAAATATTATTTTTCTCATTTTACGCTCTTTTTGGGATTAAAAGAACCTTCAAATGAGATAGCTTTAATTTCAGGTTTTTTCTTATGTACAGAAAAAGTGAGTTCCTTTGCTTTTCCTTGAAAGTAGGCTCTACTAAAGAGTGTTTGATCTAAATTAGTGTGGGTGAAGTTAAGTGTATTGATAAATGATAAGTTTACATCGAATAGATTAAATTTATGAGATGGAAAAATATAACTACCACTTTTTGCTGTTATATATTTTATTTGCTGCATCACTTGAGGATCTAAAATATCTTCAAAACATATTAGAGTAATTGAGTTTAGATTTTCGATTAGTTGATATTTTTGATGTTTACGGTCTAAAAATATCTCTGATAGCTTTGATGATATCTGATAGTGTTTTCTTGTATTTTTATCAACAATATAGAGATCCTTTTGAACGTTTTCTCTTTTTTGATATGCTTTTGTGGCATCATATTCTAAATTTTTTTGCTCTAAGTTGTTATAGGCTACAATATCTTTTTCATTGATAAATAAAAAATTTAATAAAAATAGAGTTATAAATATAACGAGGCCCAGAAGAGAAAAAATAAAAGTTTTTTTTAACATAATGCGCATTCTGATAGGGCATTTTTTATTTTTTCAATATCTCGGAGTAGATTTTCTAAAATATCTAAAGCCATAACTGTAGCACTATCACTTAGAGCTTTTTTAGGATTTGGGTGACATTCAATAAAGATAACATCGGTGTTCATTACAACAGAGGCTTTAGCAAGATATGGAATAAATTTTGATTCTCCAGCAGATGTAGTTTTATTTCCTCCAGGTAATTGCGTTGAGTGAGAAGCATCAAAACAAACGGGATATCCAAAACTTTTCATTATTAAAAGAGATCTAAAATCAGTGACGAGATTATTATATCCAAAAAATGTTCCTCTGTCTGTTAGGATGATATTTTTATTGCCAGAAGAGAGTATTTTATCGATAACATTTTTCATCTCAAAAGGAGACATGAACTGCCCTTTTTTTACATTTATAGGTTTTTTTGTTTTAGCAGCTGCGACTAAGAGATCTGTTTGTCTACATAAAAATGCTGGAATCTGAATAATATCTAAAACATCTTTTGCTTCATTTGCTTGAGAAGGCAGGTGAATATCGCTTGTAACTGAAAGGTCAAGTTCATCTTTTATTTTTTGTAAAATTTCAAGTCCTTTCTCTAAACCAGGACCTCTAAATGAATCAATAGAGGATCTATTAGCTTTATCAAAGCTAGCTTTAAAAATAAAATTAAAATCAAATTTAGAAAAAATCTCTTTTAGCCTTTCTGCAGTATAAAGAGTATGATCTAAACTCTCAATCACGCAAGGGCCACATATAAAAGTTAGCTTTTCTTCTCCAATTGTCAAATTATCATTTATTTTAATTTCTGACATAATTTTCTCCTATTAGATCTTTCATAGAATATAGCCCAGGTTTTTTATTATATATAAATTTTGCAGCTTGAATAGCACCATTTGCAAAAACTGATCTTAGATGCGCTGAGTGTTTTATCTCAATAGATTCATTTTCATTTGTAAAAAAAATTGAGTGCTCTCCAATAATATTTGCAGCTCTAATTGAATGAATATTCACATCTTTATTTATCGTTTTTTTTATATCATCAGCTAGAGTTAATGCTGTGCCAGATGGAGAATCTTTTTTTGAGATATGATGTTTTTCTAGAATATCAATATCACTATTTTTTAGCATCTTAGATGCTAATTTTGAAAACTCTCTAATTAAAGCTATTCCTATAGAAAAATTTGAGCTATAAAAAATTGGTATTTTTTTACTGGCATTTGATATTTTTTTAAAAGCATCCTCGCTGTAACCTGTTGTTCCTAAAACGAGAGGTGTTGTTGTTTTTATAGCAATATTTAAAATCTCATCTAAAGTGCTTGGAATAGAAAAATCAATAGCTACTTTTGACTTTTTCAAAAGTTTTTTTAAGTTTTGAAAATCTTTTCTTCCAACTCCTCCAATAATATCAATTGAGCTATTTAGAGCGTTTTTTTTTATCTCCCTTCCCATCTTTCCTGATATTCCAATGATACTAGCAAAAATTTTCATGAACTTTAATTTGGGTTTTTGTTATTATTTTATCAAACTTAAGTATACGAAGCAAAAACTTTTAGATATAGCGAAAAAACTATATATGATCCTTGAAAAATACTGCTTCAACTAATTAATATGGATTTCAATGGATTGATAGCTCAATTGGATAGAGCACCCGCCTTCTAAGCGGGCGGTTGCAGGTTCGAGTCCTGCTCAGTCCATTTTTTATCTTCTGATTTTTATTAAATAATTCGT
>JAAKFN010000039.1 GCA_011065045.1 Candidatus Anoxychlamydiales bacterium | reverse complement strand
AGATTTTAACAAATAAACAGTTTGAGCTGGTTCAAAAGAGAAATAAAAAGCTAATCGGTAAAACTCTAGATGTTTTAATAGATTCATATAACTCAGAGTCTAATCTTCTCGCCATGGGAAGATCTCAGGGGCAAGGATACAATGTTGATTCCAATATAATTATCAACAATACTCAGAAGATTAAATCTTTTGGAAAAATCTACAAAGCTAAAATCATAGATTTAGCAGAATATGATCTTATCGCTTCTTTAAAATGAGAAAAATTTATTGAAAAGAAATGTTTTTTTCTGTTCACTGAGCTTAGAAGAGAAAAAATATTAAAAGGTCATATCATGGCAAAAAAACAAAAGTTTACAGGCTTTACTCTCTTTGTAGCTTTAATTGCTGCAATTGGTGGGCTTTTATTTGGATATAATACTTCAGCAATTTCTGGAGCGATTTTATTTTTAGCGAAAGATTTTAATTTATCTACAATCGCTCAGGAAGTAATTATTAGTGTTATTTTAATAGGAGCTTTAGTCGGAGCCTGTTTTGGCGGAATTCTAACAGATAGAATTGGAAGAAAAACTACTCTTTTACTAACTTCTATTGTTTTTTTAATAGGGATTTTTATTGTAATGACAGCAGATCATATAACTGCTCTTGTTGTTGGAAGAATAATTCTAGGGTTTGCTATTGGAATAGTATCACTCGCTGTTCCTCTATACATTGCTGAAATGTCAGATCCAGGTCATAGAGGAGCTTTAGTATCTATAAATCAATTAGCAATAACTATCGGTATTTTACTTGCATATGTAGTTGATTATTTCTACGCTCCAACAGGTGAGTGGAGATCGATGTTTGGTATCGCTTTAATTCCAGCTGTTTTACTTTTTATTGGGCTTTTTTTTATTCCAGAGACACCATCTTATTTAGCGTCAAAAGGGGATAAGAAAAAAGCTTTAAAAATACTTAAAAAAATTGAAGTAAATACATCAAAATCAGAAGTAGTTCTAGAGAAAAGATCTTCTAAAAAAATGGGTTCATGGAAACAGCTTTTTCATAAATCTTTAAGACCAGCTCTTATTGCCGGAATTGGAATTAGTATATTTCAGCAAATAACTGGAATAAATATCGTAATTTATTACGCTCCTAAAATTTTTCAACTAGCAGGAATAGAGAGCGCAACGTCCGCCATCTTAGCTACTATGGGAGTTGGAGTTATAAACTTTTTAATGACAATTGTAGCTCTTTGGTTAATCGATATGGTTGGAAGAAAACCTCTTTTAATAGTAGGTCTCATTGGAATGAGTCTATCCTTAGGAGTTTTGGGAATAGGTTTTTTAGAAACTACGAAAGCAACAAGTGTGATTTCAATTGTAAGTTTAATGACTTACGTTTCATTTTTTGCGATAAGTTTAGGTCCTGTCGCATGGCTGATTATCTCAGAGATATATCCAATGGGAATAAGAGGAAGAGCTATGGGAATAGCAATTTTTGCTAACTGGACTTGTAACTATATTATCTCTCTAACATTTTTAACTTTAATAGATTTTTTAGGAAAATCAGGAACTTTTTGGTTCTATGCCTTAATTGGCCTATTTGGACTTTGGTTTGTAATTAAAAAAATCCCAGAAACTAAAGGAAAAGAATTCAAAGAGATTCAAAACTATTTTAAAAAGAAGGCAGCTAAAAATTAATATTTTTAATATTATATAAAACAAAAAAAATGGAGACTTAATATGTCATATTCAAAAATTCAAGAGCTTTTGGGTAAAGATGCCAAAAATCTTTTAGATCATAAATCTAAAACGATGCCAAAAGATAAACTCCACATTCCAGGTCCTGATTGGGTAGATAGAATCTTTTCTGAGTCCGATAGAAGTGTAAGAGTTCTTAGGAGTCTGCAAGCTCTATATTCTCACGGAAGATTAAAAGATACTGGCTACTTATCGATCTTACCTGTTGATCAAGGAATAGAGCACTCAGCTGGTGCATCTTTTGCTCCAAACCCGATATATTTTGATCCTGAAAATATTGTTAAACTAGCAATTGAAGCTGGTTGCAACGCTGTAGCATCAACATCTGGAGTACTATCTATTGTAGCTAGAAAATATGCTCATAAAATTCCTTTTATTTTAAAGTTTAATCACAATGAACTTTTATCTTATCCAAGCACATACGATCAGATAAAATTTGCATCTATTAAACAAGCTCATGAGATGGGTTGCGTAGCTGTTGGAGCAACTATCTATTTCGGTTCTAAAGAAAGCAATAGACAAATCATAGAAGTTGCAAAAGCATTCGAACATGCTCACGAACTTGGCATGGCAACAATTCTATGGTGCTATTTAAGAAATTCTGCTTTTAAAGTTGGAGACACAGACTATCACGCTTCTGCAGATCTTACAGGTCAAGCAAATCACCTCGGCGTTACAATTCAAGCAGATATAATTAAACAAAAACTTCCAACTAACAATGGTGGCTACAAAGCTGTAAAGTTTGGGAAATACTCAGATAAAATGTATACAGAATTATCTTCTGATCATCCAATAGATCTTTGTAGATATCAAGTTATTAATAACTACATGGGTAGAATTGGTCTTATAAATTCTGGTGGAGCATCTGGAGAAAATGATTTAGCTCAAGCAACAGAGACTGCTGTAATAAATAAAAGAGCGGGGGGAATGGGGCTTATTTTGGGTAGAAAAGCTTTTCAGAGACCTGTAAAAGAAGGTGTTGAAATTATTAATTCTGTGCAAGATGTTTATCTTTGTAAAGAAGTAACGATCGCATAAGAGAAAAGGTCTTGTAATATTTATATAGATGTATAAAGTTATCTAAAAAATAGCAGCTAAAAGTAGCTGCTATTTTTTTTGTCATTAATTAACATTTAACTATTTTGAGAGAAAAAAACATTTTTTTTATTTAAAAAAATCAAAGATATTATCACTTCTAGCAGGCGCTCTTCTTCTTACTTTGCCTTCCCAAGGAAACGGTCTTTTAGCGGGAGGGATATCTTGATCTTTTTGAAATTTCGTAACTAAGCCTCCTATAATAGAGCCAATACCACTAGATTGTTGAAGAGCAGATAGTGCTATTATTTTAGCTGTAGCTTTTGATGCATCAATTTTTGGATTTTCAAATGTGCCTTTAATTGGAATTTTTATAACGTAATCATCAGGTAGATTTTCAATACCAAAAACGCTATATAAAGTATCCGCTGTTATTCCTAAATTCATTTTTAGAGCTTTATTATTGAGATCTATTTTCCCCCAGCTGCATAAGTGAACAGCTTCATCTATTAAAAAATCCATTCTATCAGAGAGTAGCATTCCATTATCTATTTGGATGTTTACATTTGTAAACCACATGTTTACAACATTTGAAGATCTAAGTTTTGCAAGCTTCGTCATAGTTCTAATAGCTCCAGTGTTAGAGATAATCAGTTTATTTAGATCTATTGACATATGTCCAACTTTTAGATTTTGAGTTTTAAAAGGGGAGAGGGGATACGAAAAACCATTATTTGAGATTCTAGTGATTATTGGAGAGTTTTTTTGAGATGCAAGATATGTAATGTTGTTTGCAAACCCGGGATTTATAGGGGCTAGATTTAAAACAATAGTAGCTGATTTTGTTAGAGTAATTTTATCTTTTTCATAAAAAAGATTTAAATTAGCAGTTGCATTTGTAGATTTGATATCAATATTTATAGGTCCTTTTAAATTGTCTAGTGTGGATTCTATATGTAGATCTAAACTAGATCCTAGAATTTGAGATAGAATATTTTGGTATTTTGGACTTGCTGAAAAAAGCAGTTGATCAATTCCGATTATAGGTATGTTTTTAGCGTTTATTGTTGATTGAATTTTATCTCCTTCGAAATGAATAGAAGCTGTGAAATTTCCAGATATATTATTTTCAGTAGTCCTGCCAGAGATTTCAATTGAGTTAATTCCTTTTAGATCTGCTTTTATAGATGCGTTAACATTATTAAAATTAGCATGCGGCTTGTTTGGATAGTGAATTACTACATTTAAATTATCGATTTCAGTATTAGAAAAGAGTTTTATTTTTTTATAGGTTTTTACAGATTTATAAAAAGATAAAAGACTCATATTAGATGTGATTGAATCTACATCCAAATCAATATTTGGATCTTTATAACTTAAATCTTTTATTCTTTGTGGTCCAAACCAAGTCAAATGAAAAGATTCTATTTCAACTTTGGCATTTGATTTTTTCTCAATTTTATTAATTAAAAAATTAGTTCCTGCTGTTGTAGAGAAAACAGCTGGAAGAAAAAATATAAAAATAGCTAAAGCTATCGATATAGAGATCAAAGTTATATAAATTGGTTTTTTAATATTTTTTTGATTTTGATTTTTTTTATTCATTCCACCGTCACCGATTTTGCTAAGTTTCTTGGTTGATCAATATCTGTTTTTCTTATTTTTGCAATAAAATAAGCAAAAAGCTGAGCTGCTATTGTAGAGGGGAATATAGAGAGCTCATCTATTGTGTTATCGAGCCAAATAACATCGTCTGCAATATCTTCAATTCCATAAGAGCCTTTTGTTGCAAAAGCTAATATTTTAGCGTTTCTAGCTCTCGCTTCCATTAAAGAAGAGAGCATTTTATCATATGTTTTTTTATTCGAGCAAAAAGCAATTATTGCAAGCTTAGAGTCTATTAAAGCAAGCGGGCCGTGTTTCATTTCACCAGCTGGATAAGCACTTGCGTGTAGATACGATATCTCTTTTAATTTTAGAGCAGCTTCCATCGCTGTTGGATACATTAAGTTTCTGCCTAAAAAAAAGAAATTATCATATTTTGAATATTTTTTAGCTTTTTCTTCTATTATTGATGTGTTTTTTAAAATTTTTCTAACTTTCGAGGGGATTTTTTTTAGCTCATTTAAAAGTAGGGTAGCCCTGTTTTTTTGCATTGATCTTAGCCTTGCTAAGTAGATTGCAAAGAGATATAAAACCGTTATTTGAGAGCTAAAAGCTTTAGTTGAGCATACACTTCTTTCTATTCCTGCTTTTAAAAATATTGAAGAGTCTGAAATTCTAGATAAGCTAGAGTTTTCTACATTTACTATAGATAGAATTTTTGCGCCTTTCTCTTTTGTAGTTTTTATCGCAGCTATTGTGTCTGCAGTCTCTCCTGATTGAGATATTGCAATAACTAATGTATTTTTAGTTAAAATAGGAGTTTTAAACCTCATCTCTGATGCGATCTCTGTAGAGACTGGGATATTTGCATTTTCTTCTATTAAAGATTTGGCTATTAAAGCTGCATGGTGAGATGTTCCACAAGCGGTAATTATTATGTTATCTATTTTTGATAAAAAGCTTTTCGATAATTTCAGATCCTCAAATTCAACTTGGCCCTTATTTTCTAAAATCCTTCCAAGATATGCTTTTTGTATGGTAGATGGTTGATCGAAAATTTCTTTAAGCATAAAATGCTCAAATCCTTTTTTTGAAAATTTTATGTTTTTTGCATTTATCTTTTCAGAAGTTTTTTGAAGCGTTTTGTTTTTAAAATTTATAACTTTTATTTCCTGGTTTTTTATATGTGCGATTTCATCATTTTTTAAAAATATCACATTTAAATTTCTGCCAGAGAATGCATTGGGATCAGAAGAGATGATTACTTCAGTTTTTTTATCGTTAAAACCAATAGCTAAAGGAGACTCCCTTGAAGCTGCTATTAATTCATTTGGATGATTTTTATGAATCATTGCAATAGCAAAAGATCCTTTTAGCTCTTTTAAACTTTTTAGAGTTGCCTCTATTAAATTGCCTTTATAGTTTGAAGAGATTAGATGCGCTATAACTTCTGTATCAGTATCTGATCTAAATTTATAATTTTTAGAGATTAATGATCTTTTTAAAATATCAAAATTTTCAATGATGCCATTATGAACTATCGCTATATTTTGGTTCTCATCAAAATGTGGGTGAGCATTTTTTTCATTTGCGCTTCCATGAGTTGCCCATCTTGTATGACCAATCGCCAAATCTAATTTAAGATTTTTTAGATTAATTTTTTTTTCTAGAGCCTTAATTTTGCCACTGGCTTTAAAATGAATGAGTTTATTGTTTTTTATAGCTGCTATTCCTGCAGAATCATAGCCTCTGTACTCTAAAAGTTTTAAGCCACTTAAACACTCTTTTATAGAACTTTTAGATCCTAGATAAGCAAAGATTCCACACATAAATAACCCTTCGAGTTTTTGTTAGTGTAGCAAATTGATAATTTATTTGCCTCTTATCTTTTTATTTTATCTATCATTTTTTTATGATGTATGTGCCAAGCTGGTCTTCTGAAATATCTGATGACAAATGGTATTATACAAAATAGGATGGTTCCTCCAATTAAAAATATCTCGTAAGAGAGTGTGTTAAATCCAGCAATTTGCGTAGGAGGAATGTACCCAACAATTAGTGCAAATGTTGTTCCTATTATTCCAATAGATCCAACAACCCACATGCCAACATTTTTAAATGGTATTTTATAAGCTCTTTCAACATTTGGTTTTTTATATCTTAAAACAATAGCAGAGATAAACATGAGTATGTACATGAGTTGATATAAATGCGCGGTTAGATTAAGTAGCATCCAATAAGATGAGCTAATAGTGGGGGTTAATAAAAATACAAAAGCCAAGATTGTTACGATGATAGCCTGCAATACTAAAAGATTTACAGGAGCTTGGTATTTGTTTAGCTTTTGTAAAATAATAGGAAGATCTCCATGTTCAGCTGTTGCATACATTCCTTTTATCGGACCAATCGTCCATGTGCTTATCATTCCAAGAGCGCCTATTGTTATGAAAAAAGCAACAACAGATGTGAGTTTTGGAAGGTTATATGCTCTAAAAAAGCTAGCCATAGCTTCGATAGCGCCTGCTGGAAGTTCAATATTTCCAGATGGAACAACGATAGCAATTGCAAGAGCTCCAAAAGATAAAATTGTAATAATAATTATCGCCGATATTAAAATAGAAATAGGATAGTTTTTTTTAGGGTTTTTCACCTCTTTTGCGTGAACTGCAGACATCTCTAAACCGCTAAGTGACATCAATACTCCTGAGATCAGTGCAAATTGTGAGATAGAGTTAAAATCAGGGAAAAACGTTTTTTTTGAAAAAACTATTTGAGAAGGATTGCCTAAAAACAGCCAAAGGCCTGCTAAAACAATAATTAAAATTCCAGGCAAGATTGTTCCAAACATTGCGCAAATAGTACTGATCCAACCGGATATTGTCATTCCAAAAAAGTTAACTATAGTAGATAGCCAAAAAACTATAATTATTGAGCTCATAATAAAAGTTTTATTTTGAGCTAGAGTTGGATCAAAGATATAAGCAAAACTAATAGCTGCAAAAGAGAGTGCTGTTGGGTACCATATCACATTTTCAATCCATTGAAGCCATATCGCTAAGAAGCCAAAATTATCTCCTAAAGCTTCTTTTACCCAGATATACACTCCACCTCTTTGTGGCCAACCGGTTGCTAGCTCAGCAGAGATAAGTGCGATTGGAATGAAAAAAGCAAGAGAAGAAACTATAATAAAAAAAATAGATGCAAAGCCATATTTTGCAGAAACAGATATGTTTGCAATATTTACCAATGCTGCGACATTTATCATCGCTAGCATAAAAACATTAATCGAACGTTTGCCTTGAAACATTTATACCAACTCTTTTTTCTTTAAAAGTATAAAGTATATTTCATCTAAGCTTAAATTTAAAAAAAAATAATTAAAAATTTTTGTATATGAATAATATTTTCATTTTTTCTTTTAGAGCTATTCATGTATAATCTTCTATAAATAAATGAATAAATAACATGAAGCCATTTGAAAAACGAGAGACTTGGAAATCTAGAACGGGATTTATTTTTGCAGCTCTTGGGTCTGCTGTAGGTCTTGGAAGTATTTGGAGATTTCCATATGTTGTAGGTCAAAATGGTGGAGCGGCATTTATTTTACTATATTTAATTTTTTTAGCTTTGATTGGTTTTCCGATTTTAATTGCTGAAATTTTAGTTGGAAGAACAGCTCAACTATCCCCATTTGGAGCTTTTAAAAAAATCGGCAAAAATAAATTTTGGGGTCTTAGTGGTAAATTAGTTATTTTTACAGGACTTATTATCAGTTCTTTCTATAGCGTTATCGCAGGCTGGATGCTTGGTTATTTAATAGAGGCTATTTTTGGTCATTTGAGCTTTTCTGGCGCTCCTCAGGCTTTGCAGCATTTTGATAAGCTTAGCTCATCTGCTTTTTGGTCCGTTGGGTTTCATTTTATTTTTATGGCCCTCTCTATTTTAATTTTGTTTATGGGAGTAAGAAAAGGTATTGAGCAAAAAAGCAAAATTATGATGCCTCTTTTGATTGTAGTTGTAATTATTTTAGTAATTAAAGGAGTGACGCTTCCCTCTGCATCAAAAGGTTTAAAATTTTTACTGTCTCCTAGATGGGATTTAGTAACACCAGCTGGTATATTAATCGCACTTGGACAAGCTTTTTTTACTCTATCTTTAGGACAAGGAACAATGGTGACATATGGAAGCTATCTCTCTAAAAAAGAGGATATCCCAAAAAGTTGTTTTCCTGTTGTTTTATTAAACACTCTTATTGCTATTTTAGTAGGCGTTGCTATTTTTACTATAGCTTTCTCTCAAGACGTACAACCGGGCGCTGGTCCATCTCTCATTTTTGAGACATTACCTTTAGTTTTTACTAAGATGAAATTAGGTTATGTATTATCTATCTTTTTCTTTCTTTTGGTAACACTCGCTGCTTTAACATCAGAGATTTCAGCTCTAGAGCCTTTTATTTCGTATTTAATCGATGAAAAAGGTTGGAAAAGAAAAAAGGCATCGATCTTTACAGGCTGTTTAGCCTTTTTAATTGGAGTGCCATCTGCTCTATCTTTTGGTCTTTTAAAAAGATTTACACTCTTTGGATTAAATTTTTTCGATTGCTTATCATTTCTATCTGTAAATATTTTAGTGCCACTTGGCGGTTTTTTAATTGTCGTATTAGTGTCATATATCTGGGGTATAAAAAAAGCTTTTGAGCATCTAAAAGTATCTAAGGAAGCTTTTTTTCATCATAGGCCTTGGGTTGCTTGGTATTTCAAAGTTTGCTTGAAATATATCTCTCCAATATTAATTATTTTAATTCTTCTTAATGTTTTAGGCTTTTTTTGATATATATCAAATTTTAAGCAAACTAAAGAAAAATGGCGTTTTTTAAAAATTTTATAGTCGTTGTAATCCTTGTTGGGATTTTAACAAGAATAGCTCTATATCTATTTTCTAGAAAATTAAAAAAAGATATGGCTATTTTTTTAGCTTTCTTTACAGTTTCGGTAATAATTCTGCCAATAGTTTCTCTAACTTTAGGGTTTGATATTGCTGTATCTGAATATGTTGTAGCTTTAGTTATCTGGCTGCTTTTTGATCTTATGAGAATAAAAATTGATACAAAGAAGAAAAAAAAATGAAGATTTTAATATATTTTGTAGAATGGATATTTGCTTTTTTTATTATTTGGGGGCTGAACTATAGTCTAAACAATATTTTGAAAAGAAAGATATCTCCTGTAATGGCCTCTATTTTCACTTTTATTATAATTGGACTTTTTTGTTTTTTCGTATCGCCTTATCTTATAACTTTTACTTATCCATCTTTGGTATATCTTCCTATAGCATTTTTCTTTTTCGTTATAACATTAATAAAAGTTGCAAAAGTCTAGTCTTTAAAAAGTGAATCAAATCCATTATCTGAATCTAGATTCTCCGAATCATCAGAATCTTTTGGGGCTGGAGCCTCAGGATCTAGATCCTTGAATAGCTTTTTAGCGATATCTTTTTTTGATTTTGAATTATCTTCATCTAGAGTATCTTTAATTGAAAACTCTTCACAATAGTTATTCTTCTCTCTATCAACTATATGCTCTGTATTTGGGACTAAACAATCGTTTGGTTTTCCAATTAGATAAAATCTACAGTTTTTACAAACATGTAGATCTGCTTCGCAAAAAAAGCAGGTTTCTTTGAAACCTACTTTTTTATTTGGCAGATCTAGTTTTTTTTTGCATTTATGACAATACATTATTCGTTTTCTATCCTTATCGTCTGCCTCCTACTGGCACTCTAAGTCCAGACATTGAGCTATCTAAACGAACAGGTGATGGTGTCGGTACACCAAAGCTAGAAGAAGAAGAAGAAGAAGATGATGATGAGCTTGGAGAGAAACGTTCATGGAAGCTTGGAGGGAGGGTGCTAGCTATACGTGCACTTAGAGCAAAAGATGAGCTAACGTCATCACTACTTGTTGATGGAATAGTCTCTCTTGGAGTGCTAGGAGGTGTTAGTCCACCTGTGCCAACAGGAGCTCTTGGAGCTGAAGAAGGTGTAGCTGGTCTTGTAGTAGGTCTTGAACTCCTAGATGGCCATAGACTAGTTGGGAAATAAGAAGAGAGTCCTCTTCTAGGTGCAGCTGAGGTCGCCACAGACGGTGTTACTCCACCTGTTCCAACTGGCGCTCTAGGAGCTGAAGCAGATGTACTATCTCTTACAGCTGATCTTCTAGGTGTAGGATTGGCTCTTCGCCAAGCTGTGAAAGTAGGGCTTCCCATTGATGACCAACGATCAAAAGAAGGTCTTCCCATCTCTACCCACTCATTATTATTTAATAAAATTATTCTGTGATCCCTTGTAAATGGCGAAGGAGCTCGAAAAAAAACCCATCTAGATGGAAGAACATAATCTCCAAGAGTTACAAATCTTCTATGCCATGGTCTTCTATGGGCTGTGGCAGTGGGGTCTGCTTCAAAGAAGCTTAAAATTGTAGCTAATATTATTACAGAAGATACAATTGCAGCTCCAGCTGGAGGTAAAAATGCATAAGATGCAATAGTACCTAGAGTTGCTAAAGCAACTCGAATAATTTTAGAAATAGCTAGATTTTTTCTTTCACCTCTATCTACAAGAGGAGAAGAACCAGCACGTGCGCTGGGTATTGATGATGATGATGAGCTCATTTTTTTACTCCTTAAATTTTTATTAAAGGCGTTTTATAAATAAAACGCCTTTTTAGTTTATTGTCTTTTGCCAACAGGTGTTCTTTGATGGATATATGCCGTGGATGGTGGCGGTGTTTTTTTTTCAGACCCAATAGGTACTCTAGTAGTAAATGTTTTCTCTACTAGAGGATTAGTAGAAGGTGTTGGTGTTACATTAATAGTAGCTGATGTTTTACGTGTTCCAACTGCTACGCGAGCAGAATCAACTAGCCTAGCTACACCTCTATCGGTAGAAGAATTTGTTCCATCTTCTTCTTCTCTTTGCGGCCTTTGAGTTGCCGCGAATAGTTTTCCTTGAACTGGATATGCACTCATATATTTACTCCTATTCAACTCTGTTAGCTTTTATTTCTTGAAGCATATTTACATTGATCAAAATGTTTTCATAAG
This sequence comes from Candidatus Anoxychlamydiales bacterium, assembly GCA_011065045.1. Lineage (GTDB taxonomy): Bacteria > Chlamydiota > Chlamydiia > Chlamydiales > SM23-39 > JAAKFX01. The sequence continues at coordinate 1,016 of JAAKFN010000039.1, read as the reverse complement.
AATTGTTAAACCATCCTTTTGGATTTGTTCCAATGATTACGACATCTGATGCGATCCATTTCATTAAAATCTTTTTTTGTGAAGGATCTAATTGCCATAGCGAATTATCTGATAAGATAACTTCTGAGGTTGTTGGATTGATTGCAGCTACTTGAAGTGTGTATGGGTTGTCTAAAATTGGGCTTAAATGTAGTTTAACTTCAATTGCAGAGCCTGTTCTTGTGTTTACCATCTTATATCCATATCCATTAAAATATGATGAATAAAATGAATTGTTTTTTACGATCATAATAGGATCGTTTTCTTTCCAAGAAAAAGCTGCTTTAGATGAACCATATTTTATGTTCCATTGAGATCCATCTTCAATGATTAAGTAATCACCTAAAACTGAAATACCAACGAGGTTGTGGGTGTAGTGATTAAACACTAAAGGTGGGTACTGATTATCATAAATTGTTGGAGATAGTTCTTTTTTTTCTGAAGATAGAAATTCTTTCTTCTCTTGTTCAAGAAGCTCTTTTTTTTCATTTTCTGTAAGAGCTCTAGAGCCTACCTCTATTCTATCGGCATCATTTGCAAAAGCAAATGTTGTTGTTAGAAAAATTGTGGCAATTGTAAAATATTTTGTTAAAGTTTGCATATATTTACTCCTTTGTTAAAAATGAGCCAGAATAATGCAAAAGTTTATTTTTTTTTGCAATTGAAATAAAAATTTCATAAAAAATCTAATTTGTTTATAAAGAGATTTTAAGAGGACAAATGATAAAAAAATTAACTTTTATATTTTTTTTATTTTTAGTTAGTTTTCTTTCTGCAAACGAGAAAAATTTAATATATTTAGGTGCTGGAATAAATAATTTCAGAAGACCAAATTCTCGTTCAACTGAATTTAGATTGGAGTTTAAATCTAAATATTCAAAGTGGCTCTTTCATCCAATTCTAGGTTATTCAATGACTACAAAAAAACAAATCTATGCATACGGGGGAGTCTCTTTAGATTTATATCCAAATCGCTA
>JAAKFN010000038.1 GCA_011065045.1 Candidatus Anoxychlamydiales bacterium | reverse complement strand
GTTAGGGGTTTAGAGAATAATTTAAAAAAAATCTTAAGAAAAGTTGCCTTAAAAAAAGCAAGAGAACAAGGGAAAAGAAAAAAATCTAATAAAGAGATTATTGATAAATCAAATTTAAAAGATTTTATTGGAAAACCTATCTTTACATCTGATGTATATTATGAAAAAACTCCTACTGGTGTTGCAACAGGGCTGGCATGGACATCACTTGGAGGAGTTACTTTATACATAGAGACAAGAAAAGCATATTCAGAAAAAACTCTTATGAAATTAACAGGGCAAGCTGGAGATGTAATGAAGGAATCTTCTCAAATCGCATGGAGTTATTTAGCTTCTATGGCTGATAAATATGCACCACAAAAAGATTTTTTTGAAAAAACTGTAGTTCACATGCATATACCAGAGGGAGCTACTCCGAAAGATGGTCCATCTGCTGGTATTACTATGGTTACAGCTCTATTATCTCTTCTATTAGATAAACCTATTAAAGAGAGTTTAGCGATGACAGGAGAGATTACTTTAACTGGGGTTGTTCTTCCAATTGGAGGACTTAAAGAAAAATTAATAGCAGCTAGAAGATCTAAAATTAAAAATCTTATTTTTCCGAAAGGAAATGTTAGAGATTATGATGAACTACCAGCTTTTCTAAAAGAGGGTTTAAATATTAATTTTGTAGATCACTATGAAGAAGTATATAAAATAGCATTTGGAAAAAAAGATGATAAGTTTAGAAAAAGAGCTTCAAAAAAAATGGATAGAGCCGCATCTTCTAGAAAAAAAGGTGCAAAATCTAAGAGAAAAAAATAAGACTATAGCGACTCTTAATGGTTCTTTTGATTTGATGCATTCTGGACATTTAAGAATTATTTATGAAGCATCGAGACAGGCTGATATTTTAATAGTAGCTTTGAATACAGATAGCTCTATTCAAAGATATAAAAGTAAGAAAAGACCGATAGTTGAGCTGAAATATAGAATTGAGATGGTATCTTCTCTTTTATTTGTTGATTATGTAACGAGTTTTGATGAGATAGATCCCATTAAAATACTGAGCATTATTAAACCGGATGTTCATATAAATGGAAAAGAATATAGCGAAAATTGTATAGAAGCCGATATAGTAAAAAAAAACGGTGGGAAAATCCACATAGTAGATTTGGTGGATAGCCTGTCAACAACAAACATTATACAAAAGATTAAGTTATGCGAATAGTAGCAAGTTTTGATGAAGAGAGTTTAGCTTCTCGGTTTTCTATTTTTTTAAAAAAAGAAGATATTGAAAATGAAATAGAGCAAGTAACAGATAAAGATACTCAAAAATTAAAATACTCAGTTTGGGTTAAAAATGAAGATTTTTTAGATCTAGCAATAAAACATTTTCAAGGTTTTATGGAAAATCCAAAAGATTCTAAATATGATGTTAAAATCGAAAAACCTATAAAAAATGAAGAAGAAAAAAATATAGATCCAAGGCAAAAAGATCCGATGGCAATGAAAAAATCACGCCCCTATTTTTTAACATTTTTTTTCCTGTTTTTATGCATAATGTTATATTTCGTAAATTTCATGCAAGAGATGAAGGTTATGAAAAAATATAACTTAAAACAGCAGATCATGCTAACTCCCATACAGATGTCATTTTTATATGACTTGCCAGAGCAAAGACTTCTTTTGGATGGTGTAATTATTAAATACCAATTAAACGATGTAAAAAAATTAGAAAATCCTCCTGCTGCTGCTCAAGAAGAGATTAAAAAAATTGAAAGCCAGCCGGTTTGGATGGGTTTTTATGAAATTATTTTGAAAAAATTTCAAAATAAAAAAAATGATAAAGAAGCTCCCTATAAATCTCCACCTTTATTTGAAAAGATAAGAGAGGGTGAGGTTTGGAGACTTTTTACCCCAGCTATATTACACAGCGGTATTTTACATATCTTATTTAATATGCTTTGGCTTTGGTATCTAGGAAAGTTAATGGAGCCAAGGCTTAAATTTGTAAGGTTCTTAATCTTTATAATTTTAGTAGCTGTAATATCTAATACCTTTCAATATCTAATGGGAGGACCCTATTTTTTAGGATTTTCAGGTGTTATTACCGGCATGATAGGGTATATCTTTATAAGACAAAAAGCAGCTCCATGGGAAGGGTATAACGTTCCCAACGCTATTTTTTATTTTATTGGTATTTTTATTTTTGCCATGATGTTTCTGCAAATAGGATCTTTTCTTTTTCAAGTTTTCAAACCAAAAGTAGGTTTTACTCCAGGAATCGCCAACACTGCTCACATAGTTGGAGCTTTAGCTGGAATGCTGCTCGCTAAAATACCTTTTTTTTCTTGGAGTCCAAGTGAGTGATAAAGATATAATTATACTTGGCTCTTCATCACAACAACCAACTAGAAGAAGAAACCACGGAGCTTATTTAGTAAGGTGGAATGAAGAAGGACTGCTTTTTGATCCAGGAGAGGGAACACAAAGACAATTTATTTATGCGAATATTGCTCCTCCATGTGTAAACAGAATTTTTGTATCTCATTTTCATGGTGATCACTGTTTAGGACTCGGTTCAATGTTAATGAGACTTAACTTAGATAAAGTTACCCATCCAGTGCATTGCTACTATCCAAAATCTCATCAGAAAAACTTTGAAGCTCTTAGATACGGTTGTGTTTATCATCAAAATATAAAAATAATAGAGCATCCTGTTGAAAAAGATGGTCTTGTTGAAGAGACAGATAAATTTAAGATAGAAGCTAAATTTTTGAATCATGGAATTGACTGTATTGGCTGGAGAATAACAGAAAAAGACAAAGTAAAGTTTTATAAAGATAAATTAAAAGAAGCAAAAGTCTCTGGCCCAAATGTTAAAAAGCTAGAAGAAAAAGGCTTTATTAAAATCGATGATAAAACTGTAGATCTAAAAGATGTTAGCTACATTAAAAAAGGGGATGCGATCTCTATTATTTTAGATACTAAATACTCTGATGATTTAGCAGATATTGCAAAAGGCGCTAAAATTCTGATCGCAGAATCTACTTTTTTAGAAAATGAGAAAGAGTTAGCTAAAAAATATCTGCATATGACAGCTTCAGAGGCTGCTTTAGTAGCTAAAAAAGCTAAAGTTCAAATGCTTATTTTAACTCATTTCTCAGCTAGATATTTAGATCTTTCACCTTTTGAGAAAGAAGCTAAGGAAATATTTGAAAATACTTATATAGCTGAAGATTTTAAAAGATTTAAATTTCCAAATTAAAACTATTCTGATCGGTTATTTCATAGAATATAAAAATTTATAAACAGGAATACATTTTATATGATCTATTAATCCTTCATTTGTGGATTTCCCTAAAATTGTAGAATTTTTAAATTGTTTGAGCATTTTTAAATCATGTGATTTAATTTGATTTGACCATTTAACTTCTAAAGCTTGAATAAACTTCTCTTTTAACCATATGACATCTATCTCTCCTTGCCCCTTAAAATAAAAGGTTTTTCCAAGCCTATGGCAATGAGATGCTACTATACCTTCAATAAGAGAGCTAATTTGAAGGTTTTCAATTGAATTGAGATAACCTTCTTTTTTTAGCCAAAAGACAATTGTATGATAGATAAATGGATCTACAAAATGAAATTTTCTTGCTTTTTTTGGAAATCCAATTTTTTTTGTTTGATCAAAAGCTTGTAGATTTATCAAAACATCCATTCTTTTAAGCAAATTTAAATAGTCGATGCAAGTCTCTTTACTGATAAGTCCTATTTTTTGTGTTAGAGAAGAATATGAAATTTGAGAAACTCCAATAGTTAATAGTTCTTTTAGTAAATGCAATAAATTTTCTTCATTTTTACCTCGTTTCAAGAAATCACCACGAATCCATTGTTCATATGTTAAATAGGTTGATTCGCTAATACTGCCGTTTTGAGCAAAATCATTAATTGCTCTTAAGTAGCCTCCTGAGTGAGCATATTCTTCAAAAAAGGATAAAAGATTTTCATTTGATAGGTTTGTTTTTTTACTTCTCAAAGAGACATATTCAAAAAAATTTAATGGATAGATATGAAAATCTATTTTTGATGCTTTGCCTCTTCTTCCCGGAAAACGCATTGCAGCTTCTTTTGAAATTAAAGTATCAGAGCCTGTTAATATACATAAACCCTTATTGAAAAGACCTTCATCAGCTAATGCTTTAATGGCACGATCCCAATCTTTAACAAAAGTGATTTCATCTATAATAAGTAAAAAAAGTTCTTTTTTAGGTACTTGGCTTAAAAAAAATCTTACCTTTTGCCCAAGCTCTTTAGCATCATAAATTTCATCGCAAGGCATGTAAAGCATACTTCCCGGACTGAAAACCTTTTTTTGTAAACAGTGTTTCAATAGAAGTTTGCAAGAGGTTGATTTGCCAATTTGTCTACCTCCTGTTAAAATATAAATTCCAGGGATCTTCAGATTTAATTTTTTCCACCAAGAATCAAAATATTGATATTTAAGTTGAGACAGAGCTGATAAATGTGGATCTAGTTTAGTGAAATTTTTAAGTCCTTTTGTGAATTGATTATGAACTTCATAGGGTTTTAACATAAAATTCTCTTCTTTTTCTTTTATATTAGCGCAACTGGGCAAATTTGTCCAGTTGCCATTAGACAAGTTTGTCCAGTAGTCATTAGACAAATTTGTCTAATGAAGTGAAAGACTTTATTAATTAAGTATTTAAGATGGAAATTTATGGCTAAAAATGCTTTAAAAATTCAATAAAGAAAGCCTATGAGATATAATGGAATAATCCCTTTAGCCCCAACTACAATGTCGTCAGCCAATATAAATGCATTTTTTTCAGCATAGATCTGTTTCCTTGTTTTATTTTTTCCTCCAATTTCAAAAATCATATTCGAGACTTTGAAATCTCCATTTTGACTATAAAATATTGGTATTTGCATATTTTGAATTTGGTTAACAACAAAAGTTTCTCTAATTTTCCCCTTTATTTGATCTTGAGCTAAAGGCAAATAAGATGCATAGATTAAATTCGAGTTATCAGGATACATTTTAATAGGATTTCTTAAATAGGCATTGCCGGAATTTTTGGGAAAAATAAAACGGATAAGACCGGCTTGTTCTAAATATTTTAAATAATTAGAGATACTTTCAAAATCTTTGCCTAGAGTTTTTGCTAATTTAAAAGCGTTCAACTCTCCAGGAGAAGAATTAAGTATGAATTTATATAATTTTTCAATTAATAAAAGAGTAGGCGTTTTTAATGAATATAGCGTTGCTATATCTTCATAGATCGTCATTTGAACCGAATTTTCTAAAGATTGAAATTTTTCTCTGTCTTGAACAAATCCTTTAAAAAATGGAAAGTATCCTATTTTTAAATAATTATTAAAATGCATTAAGATGCGAGGTATATCGAGCTTTTGAGCTATTGATAAATGAGATGAATGAAGGTCATGAAGAGTTATTTTAGGAAGTGTTTTTCCTAAATAAAATTCTAAATATTCCCTAAATGAAAATCCAAATAATTTATAAAGTGAAACTCTGCGAGATAGATCGTATTTTCCTTGGATGAGATCAATCATAGAACTTCCTGAAAAAAAGATCTTTATTGAAGGATAAGTATCTACAATATTTTTTAATTCTTGTTTCCAATTTGGATACTTATGGATTTCATCTATATATAAAATTTCAGTAGAGGTTTGTTTATATAAATAATCAACTAGATCAATAAGTTTATTTTCTAAGAAAAAAATATTGTCAGCAGAAACATATAGAGCTTTTCTTTTTTTAGCTCCTGAATTAATTGCATGTTTAAGCAAAAAAGTTGTTTTTCCAACGCCTCTTGCCCCGATGATTCCACAAACATGATTATCCATTGATATGTTATTGAACAAGTCACGATGATAAAATGGTTGATTTTCAAATTGTTCAATAATGATTCTTTGTATTTCAAATAATTTTTCCATTTTTTTCTTCTCTATTAGGTTGTAACCTAATGATATATTAAAAATCATTAGGTTACAACCTAATGATTTTTTTTTATGGACTAGATTTTTTGACGTCTAATTTCGTTTGAACATATAGCAAAAGCAGAAGCTACATTTATAGAATTTTTAAAACCCAGCATAGGAATCTCTATTAAATAATCGATCTCTTTTAGCATTTTATTAGATATTCCATACTCTTCATTACCTAAAATTAGAGTAAATTTTTCAGGGAATATAAACTCATGAATGCTAATAGATTTATCGGATGTATCTAACCCTATAAACGGGCGAGGTAGATCTTTTAAATCAAATTGATTTTCGCATTTTGTTAATTGATACGATCCCATAGATGTTTTTTGAACTTTTTCATTTTCAATAAAAGGCGTTCTTTCATCGAAATAAATTTTTCCTATTCTCAAAGCCTCTACAGTCCTAATAATATTTCCAACATTAAAAGCAGATCTAAGTCCATCTAAATAGATAGCATTTTCGAGAAAAGGCAGTTCTTTATTTTTTCCATCTATCGATCTAAGTACCGGTAATAGATTATGCTCTTTTAAACTAACATCAGCTTTTTTTAGATGAAAATGATATCTATCTGAAATTTCTTTTAAGTCTTCAGTATTTATGAGATCAATCCCTATCCAATTGCATATTTGAAAATAGTGATTAAATAAATGCTCAGTGTATTGTTTTAAAAGAATCTTTTCGTAAATTTGTCTTATGATTTCAGATAATTTTTTATGCTGCTTTTTTATATCTAACTTTAAAAACTTTTTTTTTGTAAATGTTTGATTAGACATAACTTTTTTTTGCAAGATATTCATCATAAGAACCAAGAAAGTAATGAATTTTCCCATCTTCAAAAGCAAGAATTTTAGTTGCAACGCTTGAGATTAAATCTCTATCGTGTGATGAAAAAATAGCTGTTCCTTTAAATTCATCTAGACCCCAAGCGAGAGCTGATACAGCTTCTAGATCTAAATGGTTATTGGGCTCATCAAATACTAAAGTATTTGGCTCAGTTAATATTAATGATGCTAAAATAAGCCTTGCAGTTTCCCCGCCTGATAGAGCTTTTACTTGCTTGAAAGCATCATCGCCAGCGAAGAGAAGTTTGCCCAAAACGCCTCTTATTTCTTGTTCCAAAACGTTGTCTTTTTTAGATTTTAACCAATCAATTAAAGTGATGTTTGAGTTTTTATCTATAATATCTAGATGGTTTTGAGGGAAATATCCAGTTGATACATTGTGTCCTGTTTGACAAGAGCCTTTATCTGGTGTTAGAACTTCTGCAATCATTTTTAAAAGAGTTGTTTTTCCCTGGCCATTATTTCCTATGACAGCAATTTTATCTCCTCTCATAATATCAAAAGAAAAATTTTCAATTACCAGGTTTTCATCGTATGCTTTTGAAATTTTTTCTATTTTAAAAACTAGTTTCCCAGGAGTTACCTCAGGGGGTACAAATCTAATGTAGGGTCTTTGAATATTTGATTTTCTTAGCTCTTGAGGTTGCAGCTTATGAATTTCTTTTACGCGAGATTGTACTTGAGACGCTCTAGTTCCTGATCTAAATTTAGAGATGAATTCATTTAGCTTTTCAATTTTTTTCTCTTTATTTTTTGTATCTCTTTCAGTTCTGTCTCTTATCTTTGTTTTAGTTAGGACCATATCATCATAATTTCCGGGATATAAAATGATTGTTTCATAATCGATATCAGCGATAACAGTAGCTACACTATTTAAAAAATATCTATCGTGGCTAATAACGATTAAAGTGCCGCTGTAGTTAGCTAGAAAATTCTCTAACCATGTTATAGATTCTAAATCCAAATGATTTGTCGGCTCATCGAGTAGTAAAGCCTCTGGTTTTCCAAAAAGTGCTTGGCAAAGCAATGCTCTAAATTGTTTATCTAGAGGAATTTCTTTTAAAGGTTTTTCATGAAACTCTATAGCTATTCCCATTCCGATGAGTAGATCCCCAGCTTCAGATTCTGCAGAATATCCATCTTCATCAGCTATTATCTCTTCTATTTCAGCAAGTCTCATTCCTATATCATCTGTCATCTCTTTTTCGTATAGCTGATCTCTTTCATGTATAGCTTTGTAGAGTTTGTCATTTCCAAAAATTACAGTATCTATTATCTTAAAATCTTTAAAAGCTTCAATATTTTGTTTTAAAAAACCAACCTTTTTGGGTTTATAAGCTTTTCCAGATGTTGATTCATCGAGTCCCATGATAATTTTTAAAAGAGTAGATTTTCCACATCCATTAGGTCCTGTAAGAGCATATCTGTTTCCTTCTGAAAAAGAGATCGTAACATCTTCAAATAATGTTCTCGCTCCAAATTTTTTGCTAATTGAATCTAAAGTAATCATTTTTTTAAATTTTTGTTGTAAATTAAATGTTTATTCTAATTTATTATAGATGATAATAATTAGAAAAACAAGTGAACATTTATGGATTTTAGTTCAGAGGCAAGATCTTATCTAAGATATTTAGAAATGGTAAAAAATGTCTCTATACACACTATCAGAAATTACGCTATAGATTTAAATTCATTTAAAGATTTTATTGAACTAAATATTTTAAAAAAAAAGAAACTGTCAAATAAAATTTTAAAATCTGATGATAAGAGTTTTTCAATAAAAGAGATTAACAAATGGGTAGTTAGAAACTATTTAGCGCATCTATATGATAAAAAAATGAAAAACAAAACCATTCAAAGAAGAATTTCTTCTCTTCGTTCCTTTTTCAAATTTCTAATGAAAGAGAAAAAAATTGAGATAAATCCCTTAGAAGATATTCAAAGTCCCAAAAAGGAAAAACCTCTTCCAAATGCTATTAATTTTGATCAAGTAGAACATCTTTTTAATACGTGTGATTTAGATACTTATCTGGGTCTTAGAGATAGAGCTATAATGGAGCTTTTTTATAGCTCAGGTTTAAGGCTATCAGAGCTAGTTGATTTAGATAGAAAAGATTTAGATGAAGACTCTTTTTTAATAAATGTATATGGAAAAGGAAAAAAACAAAGAACCATTCCGATCACAAAAACAGCACTTGATTGGATACAAAAATATCTAAATCATTCAAATCGCTTAAAAGATACAAAAGAGACAAAAAAACAAAAAGATAATGAGGCAATTTTTTTAAATAGATTTGGAGATAGGATAACCGTTAGATCAGTAGATAGAAATTTTAAAAGATATCTAAAACTTAGTTCTCTCGGAGCAAATATTACTCCTCATACAATAAGACATACTATTGCAACACATTGGTTAGAAAATGGTATGGATCTAAAAACTATTCAAATGCTACTAGGCCACTCAAATCTAGCAACTACAACAATTTATACACACGTTTCAACAAAGCTCAAAAGAAAGGTCTATGATAAGACTCATCCAAGAGCTTAAAAATAGTGCTTAAAGATAGAGCTTAAAAGTAATTAGGAGTAACTTTTATTAAATTTTTTTTAAAGCTTTTCTCTGAGAATAATTTATAAGAAGAACTCTTCTTTTTGATTTCAAAAATCTATAAGCTTTATTTAAATCCATTTTTTTATATTTTACAAGATATGCAATAACAGCCATTGCACTTCTAGATCTACCAGCTGTGCAGTGAACATATATTTTTTTATTATTTAAAACTTCTCTATGTATAAAATCAGCAGCTTTTTGAAGATCAATACTAGAGAGGGGATATCTATCTTTAATGGGAATATGCAAGTGAGAAAAATTATTTTTTTTCCAATAAGATAAATTTATTGGAGTTGTAAAAATAGTTTTTTTTAAAGTCTCTTTTTCTTCGATAATACTTAAAATGGAGGTGATGTTTTTTTCTTTAAAAAGTTTTTCATGATTTAAATTTTTTAAAGGAACAGCTCCTAGAAAAATGTTTTTATCTATTTGAGAAAACCAAGGCCACCTTTTACTAAAAAATTTCTGCCTAACAAAACTATCAGTAGTTGATAGCTCATATATAAAGTTAGAAAATTTTTGTTTTACTAGTATAGCTAAAGCCAGAGAAGAAACTAATGTAGCTGTTAGAAAACTTACACTTCCAACACTTATATATGCAGCAAAAAAAGAGAAACTACAAACTCCTAAAAGGGAGCTTTGAAAAATAGTATTATCAAAAATTAGTTTAGCAATATTTTTTACTTTTCTAAAACTCCTCTTAAAAGAGTCGTTACCCAAAGGAATTTCTTTTGAAAATCTTTCAGTTTTTATAGTGGATAAAACATTTGAAGCAGCGAGTATTTTTGATGTCATAAAAAAAAGTTTAATTTTGTTTTATTTTTTTTCTGTTACAGAGTATAAAAAAGTTAGATAAGTTTGAAGAAAAAGGGAATGTTTAAAATGAAAAAGTTATTTTTTTTAGCATCAGTTTTAGTTTTAGGGTTAGTAAGCAGCTCATTTGCTGATATAAGCTGTCCAAAGCCAACTAAAGATCCATGTTTTGATGATTCAGATCTTTTTAGGAAAGATGATTGTGTGGTATTTGCAAATGGTGAGTTTTTATATTGGAGAGCAGATGCTGGCGATTTAGAATATGCTTTTCAGTATAACCAATCAGCAACTGCAGGCATTGGAACTACATATGGACTAGGAGATTATAAAATTGCTGATTATGATTATGATCCTGGATTTAGACTCTCTTTTGGATGGTATAACGCTCCTGATTTTTGGCAATTATACGGACAGTTTACTTGGATGAGAATAACTGGGTCTGATTCAGAAAGTAGAACAGATATAGCAGCTGAGCCTCTAGTTGGTGCTTTTTTTCAAAATGCTATTTTAGGAGCTGAGCTTCAATCAGCTTCTAGCAAATTAAAATTGAATCATGAGCTAGGTGATGTTTTAGTATCTAGAGTTTTTATTACTAATCCTCATCTAAGACTTCGTCTTTTCGGAGGTTTTACAGGTGGTAGAATAAAACAGAGATTCAATGTTACATATACCGATACAAATGCACTATCAGAGAGGATTTTCAATAAATGGAGCTTTATAGGTATTGGTTTTAGACTAGGGTTAGACCTCGATTGGTTTTGGGGAAATAACTTTTATTTAACAGGAAAATTATCTACGGCGCCTTTAGTTGGAAGACATAAAAATAATGCTAGAATTACAGCAGATACGAGCGGAGTTGAGCTCCAAAATATAAGATACTCTAAATACCGTGGGGCATATAATGTAGATGCTTATATAGGGCCTTCTTATCAAAAGTCTTTTGATTGTGGTAGAATGGAGATTTTTGCAGGTTATGAGCTAGATGGTTGGTTCAATGTACATGAAATCATTAGACCAACAGGCTCTACAAATGCAAATGCTTTAACAACAGAGCAGATTGCTAGAATTAATTCTGGGATGTTTTTAATGCATGGACTTACTGCTAGATTGACTGTAGACTTTTAAAAAGCAGGGAAAAGCGTAAGCCGGATTTTGTTTTTCTAGTCATTCATCTAGGGATTTTGTTACCAAAATCCTCAAGCGACTCACCATTGAGATTTAGCGAAAAGATACGCATCTCTCATAACATAGTCTTGCTTTCGATGGGGTTTACAACACTTTAAATTACTCTAAAGCGATTTTAAAAAAAATCTTTTCACTCTTCTAAAAATTAGAAGTTATGGTCTCTTTTGCACTTTCCGTAGCTTTACAGCTCCCAGATTTTCTCTGGCATCGTCTTTTATAAAGTCCAGACTTTCCTCTACTAAAAGTAGCGACTAGATGCTTTTCCCTTAAAAAATTTATGATTTTAAAACTTTTCTTCTTCTTCTTCTTTTTGTAGCAACAGCGAGGCCTTCTAAATCTTCGCTCTCTTGCCAAAAAAGTATTCTAGAGCAGTGCTCACAAAAAATTAGTCTTTCGCCTTTTCTAACAGAATTTTCATGTTGCGCAGTGAGCGCTATATGGCAGCCAGAACAAGTTCTATTTTCCATAGGAACTAAAACCCGATCTTTCTTATTTCTAAGTAGCTTTTCATATATCTTTAAAACATCTATGTCAGCATCTTTTGATAAAACATCTCTTTTTTCTTTAAGTCCTTTTCCTTCTTTATTGATAAGATTGATGTTATTTGCAATCTCTTCTTCTAAGGATTTGGAGCTCTCTTCTGATGAACTCAAAGAGAGTCTTATTTTTTCTAAAATTTCTTCTTCTATATGTTTTTTATCTATTAGATCTGATGTTTGCTGCACTGTTGCAACTCTTTGTCTTTCGAGTGTACTCATCTCTTGTGTAAGAGCGTTAAACTCTTCAACTTTTTTAATAGCGCTTTGTTTTGCATCTAGTTTTTTTAACTTTTCTTTAAACTCTGATATAGAGTTTTCTTGTATAACAATGGTTTTACTAAGTTCTTCTATTTCGACTGCTTTTTCATTTTGCTGTTTTTTTAGATCTCTTCTTAAAGCTGCAATATGTTCTAGCTCAGATAGTCTTTCTTTTTTGACTCCCATAAGCCTTAACATCTTCATATCTAAGTCTTGAAGCTCCAAGATACGTTTGAGTGCTGATAGCATTTTAACCCCTTAATGTTGCCTTAAATCTTGATTTTTAATAGTTTGATAGCTATTTTAATATTTTTATCTCATATCTTCAAGTAAAATATTTTATTTAATAATA
>JAAKFN010000037.1 GCA_011065045.1 Candidatus Anoxychlamydiales bacterium | reverse complement strand
TTCTGCAAATATTGACTCTAATTTAAATTGATTTTTAGCTAGATGAATTAAGTTTTTGAGCATATCAGAGCCAATGCCTTTTTTTCGAAAATCTTTATCTACTATTAGATAAAACATAGCTTCATGAGCAAGCTTTCTATAAGGCATTAAAAACAGAGTTCCAACAGCGACTACCCGGTTGTTTAATACTCCTGTTAGAGAAGCTTTAAATTTTGAAAAACCTATCCAATTTCTTGCGCTCTCTTCTACTTCTTTTTTTGTAGAAAATATAAACCACTCATTGTTCTCTTTTTTATTTAACCATTTATATAAATGATCATAATCGGACATCTGAGAATATCTAATATCTAACTCTTCCATATCAAGAAAATTCCTTTAAATATGCTTCTACAAATATATCTATATCCCCATCTAAAACGCCAGCAGCATTCGACGTTTCTACTTTTGTTCTAGAATCTTTAACTAGAGTATAGGGCTGAAAAACATAACTTCTAATTTGAGAACCCCACTCTATTTTCTTTTTCTCTCCACCTATTTTACTAATTTTTTCTTCTCTTTCAAAAATCTGTTTTTCATATAGCTTAGATTTTAACATCTCTAAGCAAGTTTGCTTGTTTTGAACTTGAGATCTTTCACTTTGGCAAGAAACAACTATCTTAGTTGGGATATGGGTTATCCTAACAGCAGAATCTGTAACATTTATATGTTGCCCCCCTGCTCCTGATGCTCTAAAGGTATCTACTCTTATATCTTGAGGTCTTATCTCTATTTCAATATCTTCAGCAATAATAGGAGAGACATCAACAGATGCAAAGCTAGTATGCCTTCTTTTAGATGCATCAAATGGTGATATTCTAACGAGTCTATGCACTCCTTTTTCAGATTTGCAATATCCATATGCAAATTCTTTTTCAAATTTATATGTTATGCTTTTTATTCCTGCAACATCTCCGTCTACTTTATCTATTATAGATACTTTAAAGCCTTTTTTATTAGCGTATCTTTCATACATCCGAGATAGCATGAGAACCCAATCGCAAGACTCTGTTCCTCCTGCACCTGCATTAATAGATAAAAAACAACTAGAAGGATCCAACTCGTGAGATAACATTTTTTTCACTTCAAGATCGGATAGTCTCTTTTCAAGACTTTCTATCTCCAATGTAATATCGTTCATTAAACTTTCATCTTTTGTTTTTTTAGCTTCTATAAAGAACTCTTTTAAATCCTTGAAATTTTTTGATATCTCATTAAATGGAATAGTCCAAGATTTTAAAACATTTAATTCATTAATAGTTTTTTTAGCTTCTTTTTGATCATCCCAAAATGTAGGGCTTAACATTTGATTTTCTAGTTCATCTATCTTTTTTTCTTTTGAAGCAACGTCAAAGATACCTCCACATTTCTTTAATTCTACTTTGAATACTCGCTAGCTTCTCATCAATATTATATATCATTTAATTCTCCTATATCTCTAAATATCAAAATTATAATACCTGCAAAAAATAAAAAATAGTAAAAAGTAAAAATGTGAAAATTTATTTTTTTTTATAAAAAGTTTGATCTTCTCTTTACATAAATCTCTCGCGAGTTATAATATCTGAAAATTATTAAAGAATTATATAACTTTTTGGAGGTAATTAATGTCAGTAAAAACAATCACGACATCTGCAACAGATGCCGGAAAAAGAATATTTAATGGAGGAGCTACTGCAGTAAAGTGGAGTGGTCGTCAAGTTGGTACCGCTACAGGATTCTTAAGAGATAAAGCTAAAGTTGTTATGAGTTTTATTATGGGATTTTTCAAAAATATCCCTCATTACGCAAGTTTATTGGGAACACACGCAAGTGCTTTTGCTCAGCACATCAGAGATAACAAAGCTTACTCTGCAGGAACAGCTGGAATTGCCGTTGCAGTTGCTTTCGGAGCCTTAGCTACGTTCAAATATCTAACAAAACCTGCTGTTTAATATAATTTTATGGCAGTAAGTTTTTTTTCTTACTGCCTATCTTTTTTTTTATAAGAAAACCACCCTCAAAATATCTTTTAAGCTACATTTAGTTTTTTTTTAGCTAGAGAGTAAAAAAAATAAACAAAAAAATTTACGATTTCTTTTGACTATAAATTACCTATAGAGATAAAAAAGATTTTATTGGAGAATAAATTTTAGTAAACTTAAGTTTTAAAAGGAGAAAAAAAACTATGGCTAAAAAAACTGTGACTAAAAGAAAAGCACCATCAAAATTTATGGCACCCTTAAAAGTAAGTAAAGACTTAGAGGTAGTTGTTGGTAAAGGACCAATGCCAAGAACAGAAGTAACAAAAAAATTATGGGTTTATATTAAAAGAAAAAAACTACAAGATGATAAAAATAGAAGAAACATTAACCCAGATGCTGCTCTAGCAAAAGTTTTTGGATCAAAAAAATCTATTAACATGTTCAAAATGACAAAATTAATTTCTAAGCACTTATCATAATTTTTTTTAAATCTGCCCAAAGACTATATATCTTTGGGCTTTTTATATGACTCTTTAAAAAAAATTTAAATTTTTGCTTAAAACTCTTCAAAGAAAAAACCTTTTTTTTGTTATACTTCTCAATTAACCTATAGAAAACCAAACCATTAAAAATAATAATTTACGAATGAAAGAATATAAATACAAAATGCTGATATCTTACGATGGCACGAATTACTTTGGATGGCAAATTCAAAAAAATAAGTTAACCATTCAAGAAGCTATTCAAAAAAGGCTTTCTAAAATTTTAAGAGAAGACATTAAAATTATAGCAGCTGGAAGAACAGATGCAAAGGTACATGCCCTGGAGCAAGTAGCTCACTTTAGCTTTAATGAAAGATTAGACATAAAAAAAGTAATATTTTCTTTAAATTCTTTGCTCCCAGATGACATTCGAATCAAAAAAATAACTGAGGTAGATATCAATTTCCATGCAAGATTTTCAGCTAAATCAAAAATCTATCGCTACCATATTTTTATAGGAGATATTCAAGATCCTTTTTCAAGAATGTATTCATATAAACCAAATTATACACTTGATTTGGATCTTTTGAAAAAAGCGAGTATCTACTTTTTAGGAACTCACAATTTTTCATCTTTTGCAAATAAGCAATATACAGGATCAGCTGTAAATAAGCCGATAAAAACTATCAAGAGAATAGATATTAAAAAGAGTAATAATGGAATAATTTTAGAGTTTGAAGCTGATGGCTTTTTATATAAAATGGTTAGAAATATCGTAGGCACTCTTTTAGATGTCGCAAATAAAAAATTGCCTTTAGATATGGTGGACAAAATATTAAAAGCTAAAGACAGAAAAAAAGCATCACCGCCAGCTGAACCCCAAGGTCTTTTTTTAGTAAAGGTTCTTTACTAAAAAAATCTATCAAAAAAAACAGGGCCTTCGCTTAGTGATTTATTTTTATTCAGCTAGAAATTCTTTGAGATGTTTAATCACTTTTGGAGAGTAACAAATCCAGCTATGTGAAGCTTTAACATCGATCTGCTTACATGAGCTATCTAATTTTGTCTCTGAAACGGCCACTTTGCCGTCATTCTTCTCATTAATCCATGGGTTGACTCCCAAAGTACCGACTATTTGTAAAACGCTCATATCAGGCGGGAAAACACCTAAATCATCAAAATCCTTTTTCTCCATTAGCTCAGAGCCTGCTCTGTCTTTAAAAAGCAATCTCGCAAGTTTTGATGATGAAAGTTTTTGAGCTACTACAGATCCCTTATTTGGAGCAGCAATTAAAATAGCTTTTCCCATTTTAGCCTCGATTGGACACATGCTATGATTAATCGCGCTTCTTAAAACAAGGCCTCCCATAGAGTGGGTTACAAAGTTTATTGGCTCATTGGGATTTTTTTTAGCTATTTCAATGAGCTTTTCTACTAGATCCTGGGCATGCTCATTTATATATTTATCTCTACTTTTGTATCTCCAATTATAAACTTCAAAATTCTCTTTTTTTAAACTTTTTTCAATAAAATACATATTTAGTTTAGTTCTAAAAAAACCATGTACACAAACAAGTGTTTGTTTTTTTAGATTTTTATCTTGCGAATTCATAACATCTGCTTTTGATTCTATAGGCTTTATTTGGAGTATAACTAAAAATAACAAAAAAAATTTCAAAAATTTCATAATACCAATTTTTTTTTAATTTAAAACATATCCACTATATTAACTTATCAGGTATATCTTCAAAAGATTGAAAGTGCAGAACATCGTTTGTAATTATACAATCAGCTTTAGGATCTAAAAGAGGTCCTATCAATACACTCTGCGCCGGAGTCTCTTCTAATGCTTTAATACCACGAAGAGAATCTTCAAATCCAATTATTCTATCTCCTTTTTTTCCAAAAAGTGTAATCGCTTTTAAATAACCACCCGGATGAGGTTTTGGCTTTTCATAATCTTCTCTTGTTATCCAGTGATTAATACTTTTTAAAAGAGGCTGCTTTGCTATAATCATATCTGCCATGGGTTTAGAGGAGTTTGTAACGACACATCTTTTGATATCTTGTTTTTCAATCTCAAGGAGTAGTTTTTCAACACCTGGCATTAGATCTATTTTAGAGGATTTTAAAAGATCTATGTAAATTACGTTTTTTTCTTTTCTTAATATATCCCAATTTGGCTCCATTTCAAAAAGCTCTGGAAAAAGAGCGTATATCCCCTCTTTTAAACTATTGTCATCGAAATGAGCAACTGTGCAGAATTTCAAAAAAGGCCAATCTAAATTAAATCCTCTTCTTTTTAACATATCAATATATGCTTGATAGTGAATATTTTCTGTGTTTACTAAAAGCCCATCTAAATCAAATAAAAAAAGCTGAAAATCATTTACCCACTTCATTTTTCCTCTTAAAAAACAATATATAAACAACAACTAATAGATAATGATGCGCCTCTTTTTAAAAGAAATCAAGCAAATCTTCGATAGCAAATCTATCCAATATAATTTTAAAATAGCTAATTTATTTTTTCATAAATAAAAAAGTATTATATAAAGAAATTATGAGAAGAAAAAATCACTTAGACATAAATTATCTGTATTTTGGGATTTTCTTTATAGTTGGTATAATCATATCAACTCTAGGAGTTTTGGATGTTAAAAACAGCTCTAACTACTCAAAAGCCTTTTTCCTAGTATATGCTTATGGACAAACTATTTTTGAGATAGCCACTTTTGCTATTCTTTCAGTAATTATAAAAAAATATATGCCAAAAATAGTTTTTACTATTTTTATCGCTTTTACATTTATTTTTTTTATATCTCATATCATCGATTTAGTGCTTTTAAAAATTATGGATATGACAGTTTGGGATGGAGTGTCAATTGCTTTAGATGAAAATTTAGAAAATTTTATTGAAATGCTTCATACTACTGGCATTCCATTTTATGCTTGGATAATTTTTGGCATTTTAATGCTCTCTCTTCCTTTTTTAGGACTTTTTATCTATAAAATTACTGACATTTTCTCTAAAAAAAGAAATTTTCCTCTTTATCACGATCATATTATTCAGATATTTTTATGTGTACCTTTAGCTTTATTTATCTGGGATTTTAAAGCAGCTAAATCAATTAGTGCTAATAATTATGATTCTAATTCTAGAGCTCTTCCTTGGAAACTTACCTTTATGCAACCAGATATCTTAAAAACTAAAACTAAACTAGCTTTAAAAAAACCAAAAAATGAAAAAGATACATTAGCTTTAATAAATACAAAAGATTTAAAAATAGATAAAAAACCAAACATCTTTATTTTTGTAATTGAGAGTTTGAGAAGCGATTATATTACATCTGATACCGCTCCTAATATGACCACCTTCAAAAATGAAAATGTTAGTTTTGAAAGATCACTCTCTAACGCTAATGGAACTCATAAATCTTGGTTCTCTTTTTTTTACTCTGAGTACCCATTTTTTTGGAAAGATTATCAAAATAGAAATTGGCAATCTGGCTCAACAAGTTTATATATTTTGAAAAAAATGGGATATAAAATTAATGTTTTTTCAGCGCCTGAGCTTAAATATTATGCAATGAGAGAAGCTCTTTTTGGTAAAGATGAGTGCCTTTTAGATACTCTTAAACTATTTCCTCATTACCGCCCTGTTGAAGCTTGCGACTCTGATAAGATGGTAATGAAACATATGAAAAACTCTTTAGAAGATAATTCAAATGTCTATATTGCTTTTTTAGATTCTACTCACTTTTTGTATAGCTGGCCAAAAGATTTTGAAACCAAATTTACACCTATATCCGAGATAGACACACTGAATGTCTACGCTTCTAAAGATAACATCGATCTTTTAAAAAATAGATATAAAAACTCAATATACTTTGTTGATTTTTTAATCGGTAAATTCATCGATACCCTAAAAGAGAAAAACCTATTTGATGATTCAATAATAATCCTAACAGGCGATCATGGAGAAGAGTTTTATGAAGAGGGACATCTTTTTCATGCATCTCACCTATCAACTCAGCAAACAAATGTTCCAATCTACTTAAAGTTTGGTAAAAACATAAGAGATATCCCTAAAAGAGATGTTGTTTGTCATATGGATGTTTTTCCAAGCATCTTTGATTATCTCTTTGATAACAACCAGTTTAAAGACTCTCTGAAAGGATCATCTATATTTGAGGAAAATAACTTCCCAATAGTCATAACAGCAAGATATAACGCATCTAGAGCTCCATCTGAGTTTTTTATTCATAATAAAAACGAAAAGTTAACTCTTCGATTTACTAAGAAAAAAAAGATCTTTAGAAAACAGTATTTAGAGATTATATCTTTAAAAGATTCTGAAGATAATGAAATAGATATCTCACAGAATAAAAAATCTGCAAAAATCTTAGAAAAAGCTCTTAAAAAATATTTCAATAAATAATTTATTTATCAAAATTTTTAAGATAATTATCTATTTCACCAACTGGCTTGTCTTTGATTTTATCTAATGAATTTATAACATCAGATATACTATTTGTTCCCATCTTTGAAAAAATTTGATTTTGCTCTCTATCAAAAACAATTATCGTCGGCATAGATCTTATCTGATATTTAGAAGATAGCTCTCTTAGCTTATCAACATTAACCTTCAAGATCTTCACTTTGCCTGATAAACTTTTAGCTCCATTCTCTAAAAGAGGAGCAATTCTTTGACAAGGTCTACACCAAGATGCATAAAAATCAACAATAACAGGAATATTGCTAGATCTAAGCTCTTTTTCAAACTCTTTTAAAGATGTAATCTCTACTACCCTAGATGAAAATACTTCTGAAGAATCAGATGCTAATTTTACACTATTTTGTTGGCTTTGATTAGAGTTTTCTTCTAAATATTTTTGACAAGAAATTGCAGCTTTTGCTCCATCTCCTGCTGCTGTTATCGCTTGTTTATATACAGGATCGATAATATCTCCTATCGCATAAACTCCACCTACAGAAGTTGAAAGGCCATCGAAAACTTTAATATATCCAGAGTTATCTAATTTTATTTTACTTTGAAATACTTTGCTATTAGGAGTTGAACCAATTGCTAAAAACAGCCCATCTATAGGCATTTTGTATGATTTTTTATTCTTAGAATCCAATACATCTACAGATGTAACATTTGTACCATCCCCATTAATTGCTGTAACATTTGTGTTATATATAATTTTTATGTTTTTTCTTTTCTCAAGAGCTTTAATCTTTTCTTTATCTTTTGCTCTCATTTTATCTTTTCTAACGAAAATATAAACTTCTTTAGCTAAATTAGATAAATAATTTGCCTCAACAACAGCAGCATCTCCGCCTCCCACTATCGCAACTTTTTTATCTTTATAAAATGAGCCATCACAAACTGCGCAATTAGAGACTCCTCTTCCCCAATAATCTTTTTCACCTTTAACATTTAAATAATTTGATGATGTTCCCATTGCAATAATACAAGAAGATGTTTTTATTTTTTGAGTTTTATTAGAATATAGATCTTTTAGAGTTATACTAATCGGTTTTTTAGAAAAATCTACATCTATAACTTCATTTGATAAAATTATGCATCCATTTTTTATAGCCTGATCTTTTATTTTGTTAACCAAATCATTTCCAGTAATTTGTATCTCACCCGGCCAATTTTCTACAGAATGCGATTGAGTAATGAGTCCACCCGGCAAGTCCCCTTCAATAATAAGAGGTTTATACCCTGCTCTTGAAAGATATATTCCAGAAGTTAGAGCCCCAATCCCTCCACCTAAAATAACTACGTTGTATTCATTTTCTTGAACGATCTCATGTTTTTCAATCTCTTTTGTAGAAGCAAAAGAAGTTATTGAAAACATCAACATAACGGATGTTATAATTTTTATTATCTGCTTTTTCATGTAATGGACATTTTTCATGTAACGGACCCCTATTATTTATCTAGATCTAATTTTATTGTATCATAAAAAGCTACTTGTTTAAACAAAAAAAATAGGTTATTATATGAGCAAAAATAAAGAAGATGATAAAAATTTTGTTTAAAAAAATAAAAGATTTTACACTAAGGTTTTTAGAAAAACCTATATATATAAATTATATTTTCTTCTCCTTTTTTTTATTTATTATTACTTTTTGCTCTACCTATCAAACATCTTTTTTATTTGGCTTTTATTCACTTATCCAAGCTTTAGCCCTTCTTATAGGGTGTGTTTTCATTTTAAATAAAATTAAGTCTAATTTCTTCAAAAATTTTTTTATTGGTATAAGCTTTTTTGTGTTGCTTGCCTATATAGTAAATTTCATTTTAGTAGGCTTGATAAATCAATCTCTGTTTTTTGGATTAAATATATTTTTATCAGGTGGTTTTGGAAATTTATTTGTGACTATCAGAGCTATTAATTTAAATTTAACTATGTATCTTGTAATAATTCTTGCTATCATAGCCCTTCCCTTATCAGGTATTTTTTTATATTATTTAACTAATAAACTTTGTTTGAAAAAACCTCTTTTCTTGAAAAAAAAGCATCTTTTTTCAGTTTTTATTTCAGCAATAGTCTTGCTTTTTTTAATAGACGTCAGCTTAAAATTTAAAAATATCGATTATATCTCTAAAAATCAAAAAAGATTGCCCCTTGGATTTACATTCATATCACCAACAAAAAAACTAATAAACTTCAACTCAACCCTAAAACCTATTAGAGATGAGAAAAAATTTTTAGAAGAGATAAATCAAAAAGATCTTACTCTAGAGCACAAACCCAATATCTTTATTTTCATTACAGAAGCGCTTAGAAAAGACTATATCACTCAAGATATAGCTCCAAATATTTATAATTTCTCTGAAGAAAACATCAGCTTTAAAACTTCCTATTCAGCCGCAAATGCATCTATCCTCTCTTGGTACTCGATCTTCCATTCAAACCACTCTATTTACTGGTCAAAAGCCCAAAAAAACCTAGAGTTTGGATCTCTACCTTTAAATCTCTTAAAAAAAGCTGGCTACAAAATAAATTTAATGTCCTCTGCAGAACTTCAATACTTTAATTTAGATAAGTTGATTTTTGGTAAAAACCTTGAGTTAATAGATAATCTAAATGATTTTTCTCATGCATCTTCAAATCCATCTATTAGAGATAGCATGGCAATCGATGCTCTTTTAAAAGATTTAAATAGCAGCGATAAACAAAACTCTAATGTATTTATTGTATTTTTAGACTCAACTCACTCTGAATATAGCTGGAAAGATGATTTTAAACCCAAATTTTTGCCCTATGCAAAAGGTATAAATTATTTAAGCCTCTCTCATTTAAGAAACGATTTGGATCCGATTAAAAACAGATATAAAAATGCAATAAATTATATTGATCATCTATTTAGTAAGTTTTTAACAACTCTAAAAAATAATAACTTATATGATGATAGTTTAATTGTATTTACCGGCGATCATGGGGAAGAATTTTTTGAAGATGGCGCTCTATTTCATGGCTCTCATCTAAGCGATTATCAGCTTCAAATACCTATAATTTATAAACTAATAAATAATGATAATAAACCAAATACTGTAACAACCCATATCGATATATTTCCAACGATCCTTTCTCAAATTTTTCCAAATGAAAATTTTGATAATTTTTATGACGGAACATCCATTTTTAATGAGAATAGATCACCATATATTATCTCAGCAAAACAAAGAGGGAATTTCACTCCAAATGAACTCCTCATCACCAAAAATGACACTAGATTATACGGCAAAATAAATAGCTCTAATAAAAACCTGAGATTTGAAATAGATGAGTTTAAAAATATAGATATAGAAAATATCGAAGCTGAGGTTACAAAAGCCTTTGAGGATTTAGTTCAATAGCCCCTATTAAAATAATTAATTAACAATGTAAATATCTGCTCTACAGTTATTTAAGTATTTATTTAAATAAATAGTAATATATGCTATAATAAATCAAATTATTAATATAATTAATTAACCTTATAATTAGAGAAAAATGAAAGCATCAGGCGTTAGTAGCTCTCCAGATAGACCTTTAGGTTCTTCAGATGGATTTGAATGCATAAAGCAAAAAAAAATCTCAAGAATCCCAAATATTGCTTTAAGTATCATAAGTGCAATTCCTCTTGAGTCGAAGGCTCAAACTCCATCATTACAAAGCTATGCTTCAGCTGCCTTGGAAGAAGAAAAATCCACTTCTTCTGCAGTTAAACCTTTGGAATTTAAAAGTGATAGAGACGCTCAAACAGCTCTTTTTAATGCTATTGCAAAAGATGATTGTCAAAAAGTTCGAGAAATTCTAAGTAATGAAGATCTCAAAAATCATATTTTAAATGAAGCATACGGAGTTAAACCACCCTTAGGATATGCAGCTGCTCTAGGTCATGGTGATATTGTTGATTTATTGATTGAGCTTGGAGCCGATGTTAATAAATATCTTCATAGATTTTCTCTTTATCATTTATCTCAATTCCCAGATATTACTCAAAAATTAATAGCAGCTGGTGCAGATATAAATGCTCAAGATATTGATAAAGAGACTCTTTTATTTAAAGCTAGCAAAGGCAAGTTAATTGATTTAGTAAATTTTCTATTAGAAAATGGAGCTGATTTTACAATTCCAAATAAAGATGGATTTACCCCTGTAATGATCGCAATTGAAAATGGTAATATCGAAATTGCTAGACTTTTGATAGAAAAGGGAGCTGATATATACCAGAAAATTTCAGGAGAAATGACATGTTTAGATAAAGCCTTTGTGAAAAAAAACAAGCTTGCTGTCAAAACTTTTTTTATACTCGCAGCTGATTTCAATATAAGAAGACCATTTTCTCTTTTCAGAGATACTATTAGACATGGACTTGATGACGAATTACTCGAATATATTATAAAAAAAATAAGCAATATTAATGAAAAAGATTCATTAGGCAATACTGCATTGCATTTAGCTACGCATTCAAGCGCTAAAATCATTGAATTACTTATATCAGCGGGTGTAGAAGTAAATAATATTAATTTAGAACATGAGACTCCCCTACATTTTGCTGCTCGGCTTCCAACTTTAAAAGTCGTTGAATTATTAATAGACGCTGGGGCTGATATTAATGCTAAAAATTCAGCTGGACAAACACCTCTAGATATAGCAATTCGAAAAGGACAATTTGAAATCGCTATAGCACTAAAAGAAGCTGGCGCTATATGTAATATCGATGCAAAAAATCCAGATGGATATACACTACTGCAATTAGCTATAGAAAAAGGTAACTTAGAAGAAGCAAAAGCTCTAATCGAGTTTGGAACTAATGTTAAAGCTAAAACTACAACAATTAATAACTTTGGCTTAACACCTTTAATGCTAAGTATTATCTACGATAGAGATGACATAACTTCGTTTTTATTAGAACAAGAAAACATAGATGTAGAAGCAACAGATCCAAACGGCGTTACTACTCTAATGTATGCAGCTAGCAGAAATAAACTAGATACTGTCAGAGCTCTAGTTGAAAAAGGCGCTGATGTAAATGCTCAAGACAACATAGGTTTAACAGCCGAAGATTATGTAGAAATAAATAATGGCGTTGATTCAACGTTCGAAACTGAGAAAACTACATATGTTAAAAATCCGATAGATTCAGTATTATTCGTACATTTGTGCTCTTTAGCTAGTGGAAAAAATGAGCCTATAGAGTACAAAGATAAATCAAAACCAAACGCTTTAGTAATCTTACCAAAAGATGATCCTAATAAAGAGTTTTCCATTGAAAGAAAACTCCATTATTACGCCTCTTTAATGAAAGGCTACAATGTTCAAACCAGATATATATCTTCTACTGAGGAACTAAACAAGCTTCTAAAAGAAAGAACTTACAAGAATTTATCTATTTTAGGACATGGAACTGTTGCTGGAGATGGTATTATTTTAAGTAAAGAGTTTACTCTTACAAAAGAGAATATTAAAGAGATAAATTTTGATAACCTAGATCAAAGAGCTAAAATCTTTTCCGTTGCATGTAATGTCGGTAGAGAAGATGGACTTGCAGATAAAATAGCGAAAATTTCAAAAAAAGAAGTGACAGCCGCTAAAGACAAAGTTAGCTTTTTCTCAACAAAAGTTACCACAAAAGAAAATGGTGAAACAGATCTAGAATTTTATGAAACTCCAGTATCTGATAAAAATCTTACAAGAAAAATAAAATATTATTATTAGCTTTTAAAATCTATTTTATAGAATTCACTCTACTATGAGCCTTTTCTAAATCAGTTTTAACTTTCTCTTCATCTTTTGTTAAAAGATTTATTTGGTTTTTTATCTC
>JAAKFN010000036.1 GCA_011065045.1 Candidatus Anoxychlamydiales bacterium | reverse complement strand
AGGTCTCATCGCCAAGTATGGGACATAAAAGATGTTTTAAATGAACTCTTATTTGGTGGGTTCTGCCTGTTTTAGGAGTTGCTTCAATCAATGATATTTTATCATTTGATTTTAAAACTTCGATTTTAGTTATAGCTTCTTTTCCAGTTTCTACTATAGTCATCTCTTTTCTTTTTATTTTATGTCTTGCAATTGGGGCTGATAGAATTTGATTTTTTGGTTTATTTATAGTTATTGCTAAATACTTTTTTTTAATTTCTCTATTTTTAAATTGCTCTATTAAATTTTGCTGGGCTTTTATTGTTTTAGCTGCGAGTAGTACTCCTGTTGTATCTTTATCGAGCCTATGTACAATTCCAGGTCTTATATCTGAATCTTCATAAATTAGATCTTTGCAGTGATATAGTAGGGCATTTACAAAAGTATTTGACCAGTTTCCTACAGCTGGGTGGACAACCATATTTGCTTTTTTATTTATTGCTATGATGTATTCATCTTCATAGAGGATATCTAAAGGGATATTTTCAGCTTTAAGTGATATGTCAGGAAGCGCTTGAAAAAATATTTCTATTTCATCTCCAATTTTAGGTATAAATCTTTTTTTAATTTTTTTGTTATTAACTAAGACAGAGCCATTTTCAATAAGATATTGAAAATAGGTTCTAGAGCTTGATTTGAATTTTTCAGATAAAAGCTTATCTAATCTTTTCAGCTCTTCTGTGGATATTAAAAAATTATTTTGATCTATCATAAATTATTCTAAATTTAGAGATATTATAACATATAGATTTCACTAAGATCAAGAAGATCAAAAAAGATCTAAAAGAGTATAAAAATAATTTTACTGAGGAGTATTAGGGTTGAGTTTTTTTATAGCTTTTAACATCTGATCGTTTTCCTTTTTCATTTGAGCCATCATCATATTCATCATGTTGGCTAAAAATTTGGCTCTGAATGTTTCTAAATCTTTTTCAGAAGAAAACTGAAATCCCATGTATTCTAATGAGCTATCTCCAGATAATGGCTTTGGTAAAGGGTCAAGATTTTTTGGCTTTACTTTTGGCTTGGGAATCTCAGGCTTTGGCTTCCCACTGCCAGGAGGTGGAACGCTAGGTGTATTGCTCATTTTTATTATTTCCTATTTTCTTTTTGTTAGCATATTATTATTCTAAATACAAATTAAAAATCACAAGATCCCGCTGCTCTATAGAAGGGGATTACATCTCTAATATTTTCCATTCCAGTGATAAATTGAACAAGTCTTTCAAAACCAACTCCAAATCCAGCATGTGGAGCTGAGCCATACTCTCTTAAATCCAAATACCACTTGTAGGTATTTAGATCTAAACCTTTATTTTTGATTTTACTTTTTAATAGTGCGTAATCATCTTCTCTTTGTGAGCCTCCTACTATCTCTCCAATTTTTGGAACTAAAATATCCATAGCTGCAACTGTTTTTCCATCTTTATTATCTTTCATATAAAAAGCTTTGATCTCTTTTGGATAATCAATTACAACAACGGGCTTTTTAAAATGCTCTTCTGTTAAGTATCTTTCATGTTCAGACTGAAGATCCAAACCCCATTTAACGGGGAATTCAAACTTTTTAGTAGATTTTTCTAAGATTTTTATAGCATCACTATAGGAAATAATCTCGAAAGGAGATTCAACTACATTGGTTAATCTCTCTATCAGACCTTTTTCAACAAACTTATCAAAAAAAGCTATGTCATCTTCATTTTCATTTAAGGCAACTTTTGCCATATATTTTATGTAATCAGATGCAAGTTTTACATCATCGTGTAGGTCTCCGAATGCAAATTCAGGCTCTAACATCCAAAATTCAGCGAGATGGCGTGATGTATGAGAGTTTTCTGCTCTAAAAGTTGGAGAAAATACATAAACATCTGTCATGCCGAGTGCAAAAGCTTCAGCATTTAGCTGCCCAGAGACCGTAAGATAGGCTTGTTTCTTGAAAAAGTCCTCTTTTGGATCTTTTCTAAGATCAGATAAAGTCGTTACTCTAAATAGCTCTCCAGCCCCTTCTGTATCTGATGCAGTAATTATTGGAGTTTGAATATTTAAAAAGTCTCTATCTTGAAAAAATTTGTGGGAGTGATAAATTAAAGAACTTCTAACTCTAGTTACAGCTCCGCCTGTGTTAGTTCTACATCTTAGGTGAGAAATTGTTCTAAGATACTCAAAGGAGTGTCTTTTTTTCTGAAGAGGGTAGTCATCTTTAGATTTTCCAATAATTGTAATTTTTTCTATCTTAAGTTCAAACTTCTGGTTTTTACCAGGGCTTTTTACAACCTCTCCTTCCAAACAGATAGATGCGCCAATTGAGATTTCAATAATTTTTCTAAAATCTTCATTTGTGCTATCTATTACACCTTGTAAATTGGCTAGAGAAGATCCATCATTTATCTCGATGAAAGCAAAACTTTTTTGATCTCTAACTGTTTTTACCCAACCAAAAACTTTTATTTTTTTTTGAAGGATTGATTCATCTGATTTTAAAATCTTTTTAATTTTTGTTCTCATTTTACCCTGCAAATTTTTTTAACATTTCTATTTCCTCTAACCATAGAGCGTCAATCGGTGTCTCTAATATTTTTGGAATGTTTTGAAATCTTTTATCTTTCATTAAAAACTTAAAAGTATCTATTCCAATTTTACCTTTGCCTAAAGATTCATGTCTATCTTTTCTAGATTCAAAATCAGCTTTTGAATCATTTACATGAAAAGCATTTAAATATTTCAAACCAATTACACTATCGAACTCTTCAAAAGTCTTATCAAAACCTTTTTTTGTTCTAATATCGTATCCTGCTGCAAAAATATGGCATGTATCTAAACAAACCCCTATTGGAATTTTATGTTTTACTTTTTTGATTATGTAATCTATTTGCTCAAATTTATATCCTACATTTGATCCTTGGCCTGCTGTTGTCTCTAATAAAAGTTTGGTTTTTCCCTTTTTCACTTCGCTCTCAAAAGAGAGGATAGACTCTGATATTGTATCTAAGCACTCTTCTTCAGTAGATGTTAAAGCAGATCCTGGATGAAATACCAAGTAATCTATCTCTAAAGCGTGGCATCTTTTTATCTCTTCTAAAAATGTTTTTCTAGATAGTTCTAAAGACTCTTTTTTAGGAGATCCCAAATTTATTAAATAGCTGTTGTGAGAAACTACTTTTTTAATGCCATTATCAAATTTAGCTTGCTTGAACTTTTTAGCATCTTCTTTAGATATAGGTTTTGCGCTCCACTGTCTTTGATTTGCGGTAAATATTTGAAAAGTATTAGCCCCTATTCTATTTGCTTCATAAATAGCATTAAAAACTCCGCCTGCAATAGATGTATGAGCCCCAACTAGAATTTTTTCTTTTTCCATAAGAATTCCAAGTAACTTTAAGTATCTTTAAAAAAGCATCTTAAAAACTAAAAATATTAATTAAAAAATTTTTTAATTTTTTTTTAATTAATATCTCTAAGCGAGTCTATAAATTTTAGCTTTTTTTAATTTTTTCCAAAGTCTATCATAACATACATAGGTATTTTATGAGCATAGATACATCCAATTCAATTACAAAATCTTTTAAAAGTTTTTTTTTAGGAACCTTTTTTAGCAGAATATCAGGTCTTCTAAGAGATGTTTTAACAGCGTTTTTCTTTGGAGCAAGTCCTCATATTGCTGCATTTATGGTATCTTATAGATTTGCAAATCTTTTCAGAAGGTTGATAGGAGAGGCATCTTTTCAAGCAGGTTTTGTCCCTCACTATGAAAATCTAAGATTAGAGGGCTCAAAAAAAGCCTCCTTTTTTTATAGGGATCTCTTTTTTTCAGTTGCCGTATTTTTAGCTGTTTTAATAACTATTTCTCAAGTAGCACTTTTTACGTTTGCAAAGTTCACCTCCAATAAAGAAATAATCTCTCTTACTCAGATCATGCTTTTTGGATTAATTTTTATTTGTCTATATGCTTTAAATAGCTCGTTTCTGCAGTGCCATAGAAGTTATTTCCTGCCATCTATTGCTCCCATGGCATTTAATCTCACTTGGATTTTTTCTTGTATTGCCTTTAGAAACCTAATAGATGAAAAGTTTGTATATGTTTTAGCTATAGCTATAGTTTTTGCTTTTTTCTTTCAGTATTTTGCAACGGCTTTTTCTAGTTTTAAAATTATTTCAAAAGATCTAAAAATATCAGAGATTTTAAAACCTAAACTTTTTACTCCAGATATAAAAAAATTAGTAAAACCAATTATGCTCTCTATTTTAGGGATAGGGGCTGTTCAAATAAATAGCGCTCTAGATGCTGCTTTTGCTATTTTTGCTGAAAAGTCAGGCCCAGCTTACCTTTGGTATGCAATTAGGATATATCAGCTGCCACTCGCTCTATTTGGCATTGCTATATCTTCTGCTATCTTACCACCACTTGCTAGAGCATATAAATTAGATGATTTTCAAAACTTTAAAAAGTTTTTAAATCTCGCTTTTTTAAAAAGTTTTTCTTTGATGCTCATCTCATCTTTTGCTCTAATATTAATTGGCCCAACTTTAATCAATCTTCTTTTTGCAAGAGGCGCTTTTAAGTTAGATGCTATTATAAATACTAGTTATTCACTATTCGGTTACTCAATTGGGCTGCTTTTTGCAACATTTGTGATGATAATATCTCAGGCTTTTTATGCAAAAAAAGAATATTTAATTCCAACAATCGCCAGCATATCATCAGTTCTTTTAAATATTTTATTAAACTCTGTTTTCATTTTTGTATTTCATATGAAATCAGCCTCCGTTGCAATCGCAACATCCCTCAGCGCTATTTTAAATTTTTTGATTTTAAATTATTATTTGAAAAAGAAATTTACTAAATTTGGAACTTCTGAAAATTTAATAAAAATTTATGAAAAAGATATTTATAAAAGATTCTTTAAAATTTCCATATCTTTGATATCAGCTAGTATTCTTACAATCTTGGTAGGATATTTTATGAAAAATCCATCTATTTATTTTCTTCTGAATAAAGATTTTGTTTTTCCAACTAGTTTTTTAGATAAATTCTATAGCTTTTTTATCATATCTACCATCTATCTAACATCAACCTTTTTCTTTGCTTATATATTTAAAGTAAAAGAAATTTCAGATCTTAACTTTTTTAAAAATATTAGAGATAAATCGCTAACATAAAAAAAAAGCCAATCTTAGAAAAGATTGGCAATTTAAAATTTTATTACTCAATAAATTATTGTAAGAATATTAAGTTGAGTGAGCTATGAATTCGCAAACTAGAGGTATGTTGATTAAAAGAGGAAGTGGGATTTGCTCAACTAGAGGAATAGATCCCAATGTTCCTGAGCACTTATCATCTGCAAGTGTCAAATATTCAGGGACTTCATTAGCGCTTTCTTGAGCTTCTATTACTATTTTCATCTTTTTTGATTTCTCTTTTAAAGAAACTTTCATGCCTTGTTTTACCTGAAAAGACTTAATATCAACTTTTTTATCATTTACACGTATATGACCATGAGAAATTAATTGCTGAGCTGCAAAGATAGTAGGTGCTAATTTTAACCTATATACAATGTTATCAAGTCTGCACTCTAGCATCTGTGTGAAATTATGAGCAGAGTTTCCTTCTTGTTTAACAGCTTTTTTATATGTTAAAATTAATTGTTTATTAGTGATCATTCCATAAACAGCTCTTAGCTTTTGTTTTTCTTCTAGCTGATGGCCAAAATCAGATTTTTTTCTTCTTTTTGCACCATGCACTCCAGGAGGATTAGGTTTGTGAAGAAGTGGATTTCTTGCTCTTCCAAAAATATTGCAGCCATACTTTCTAGCTATTCGGTTTTTAGGACCAGTGTATCTCATTTTATCTCCAAATATTAAATAATCTATTGAGTTGCTAGTATATATAATCTTTTGATTTTTGTACAACTCAATATTAACTATCTAAAATTTTATGAAATGATCGATATAGATTTTTTTTTAATGTTTTTTTTGTAAATAAAAATATTGAGAATACTTGTTTTGTACTGAGTGAATTTCAAAGTATATAAAACAATTTTTAAATAACTATTAAATAAAATTTAGATGAATCGCTTATTGGAATCTACTCAGTTATAGGTCCATATATTTTATTGTATAGATGGTGAGCAATATGTCCTCCTAAAAATCTTATTATTTCATGGACAATTAAGATGTGGTTTTTAACAAAGATGTTAGTGTTTGTTAATCGATCTAAACACTCTGGGTAATAAGTAATAGGAT
Source organism: Candidatus Anoxychlamydiales bacterium (assembly GCA_011065045.1). Lineage (GTDB taxonomy): Bacteria > Chlamydiota > Chlamydiia > Chlamydiales > SM23-39 > JAAKFX01. The sequence goes on along the minus strand of JAAKFN010000036.1, from coordinate 6,830 downwards.
TATTGTATAATCTTAGCTCTTCTAATAGAGCTAAATCCCCAATCTCCTTTGGGATAGAGGTGAGGTTATTGTTGTTTAAATCTAGCGTTTGTAATTGAGATAAACTCCCAATCTCGTTAGGGATAGAGGAGAGCTTGTTATTGGATAAACATAACTCTTTTAGTTGAGTTAACTTTTCAATCGCCTTAGGGATAGAGGCGAGATTATTGTTGTATAAATAGAGATATTGTAGTTGAACTAACTTTTCAATCGCCTTAGGGATAGAGGTGAGCTTATTATCTGATAAATATAACCTTTTTAGTTGAGCTAAAGCCCCAATCTCCTTAGGGACAGAGGTGAGCTTATTTCTGGCTAAATAGAGCACTTGGAGGTTAGATAAATTCCCAATCTCCTTAGGGACAGAGGTGAGCTTATTATCTGATAAATCTAACAATTGTAGTTGAGCTAAATTTCCAATCTTCTTTGGGATAGAGGTGAGGTTATTTCTGGATAATTTTAGTACTTGGAGGTTAGATAAATTCCCAATCTCCTTTGGTAAGTAGAGTAGGCCTGAGATGCGTAAATCAAGCTCTGTAAGATTAAAATTGTCTTTATTATTATTAATCCATTTAGCAAAAACTTGCTTAATATATTTTTTATCGGTGGACTTTTTTAGTTCATCAAACTTTGGGATCTCGATGTCGGGTTTTCCAGCTATGTGCTCTGCTTGCTCATAAATTTTTTCCCAAATTTTTAAAGTATCTCGAATTTTAATTTCATGGATTCTTCGTATAGTTTCTATTGTGTTTTCGATAGTTATTGGTTCTTCTATAACTTCTGGAAAATAAAGTTTTCCAAGTTCATGTATCTTTTTTATTTTTTGTTTTTTTTCTGAAACATCCTTATCTTCTAAGTTTTTTAAACCAATTTTGTCTATAACGCTAGACCAGGTAGCCCAATCATTTGCTAGCCCTTGGAAATGTTTTGAGGCAAGCGAGGTGGAAGCTAATTCTGGAATATCAAGATGAGAAAAGACCTTCATTATCATTTCATTCGGTAGATTTCCGAAAGGTAAGGTGCTAGATTTGCTTATTGAAGAAGTCATTATATTCTTTTAATTTAAATGTTTTTATTAATTATAATAATAATATTATAACTAATTTAGTGTAATTAATCAATTAATTATGGTTATTTGCGATAAAGCGAATTAATAGAATAAGTCTATGAATATTAGTATCATAAGGCTTGAAGACGAGAGAGGAGATCTTCAAAAGAGCGAATGTCTAATATTTAAAATTTTAAATACAACATCTTCATTTTTATAGCTAAGGCAAGTAACTCCAGGCTTGATGCCTTTTTCTGCTAATAGAAAGGTCTTATTATTTACACAAATCCTACCAGATAGCTCTATAGCTAATCCTCTCATTTTAATCATGTTAGCGTTGTCTGCGGACATATGAATAGAAAGATTGCAAGTCATAATTATAAAAAGAATCTCCCTGCCTAGGTGCTTCTTTTTGATCTCTAAGAGCTTCTCTCTTATATAATAGATATCTGGAATTACTAAAAAAAGATCTTCTTTGGGCATTGAATTTATAGATTTTTTTTTAATGGTTTTTATTTACAAAAAAAACCATTAAAAATATTTTTTGGTATTGATGAAATTTAAAAAATATAGATAACAATTTTTAAATCCAATATTAAATAAAATTTATATGAAGTGCTTATTGGAATCTAATAAGTTATAGGACCATATATTTTATTGTATAAATGGTGAGCAATATGTCCTCCCAAAAATCTTATTACTTCATGGGCAATTAAGATGTTTGAGTCTATGATTTTCGTGTTTGTTAATCGATCTAAACAATCAGGATAATAACTAATAGAATTGTTTCTTAAATCTAAAAGAGCTAGTTGAGATAAACTTCCAATCTCCTTAGGGATATAGGTGAGCTTATTTCCAGATAAATATAGCCTGCGTAGTTGAGATAAATTCCCAATCTCCTTAGGGATATAGGTGAGGTTATTGTAGCTTAAATTTAGCTGTTCTAGTTGAGATAAATTCCCAATCTCCTTAGGGATAGAGGTGAGTTTACTGTTGTATAAATTTAGCTGTTCTAGTTGAGATAAATTCCCAATTTCCTTAGGGATAGAGGTGAGCTTATTGTTATGTAAATCTAGCCGTTCTAGTTGAGATAAATTACCAATCTCCTTAGGGATAGAGGTGAGTTTATTTCCAGATAAATATAGCTCTTGAAGTTGAAGTAAATTCCCAATCTCCTTAGGGATAGAGGTGAGCTTATTGTTGCTTAAATCGAGAACTTGTAGTTGAACTAACTTTTCAATCTCCTTAGGGATAGAGGTGAGCTTATTACCTGATAAATATAACTCTTTTAGTTGAGGTAAACTCCAAAGCTCCTTAGGAATATCGGAGAGGTTATTGTAGCTTAAATTTAGCTGTTCTAGTTGAGATAAATTCCCAATCTCCATAGGGATAGAGGTGAGCTTATTGCTGCTTAAATCTAACAATTGTAGTTGAGCTAAATTCCCAATCTCCTTTGGTAAGTAGAGTAGGCCTGAGATGCGTAAATCAAGCTCTGTAAGATTAAAATTGTCTTTATTATTATTAATCCATTTAGCAAAAGCTTGCCTAATATATTTTTTATCGGTGGACTTTTTCAGTTCATCAAACTTTGGGATCTCGATGGCTGGTTTTCCAGCTATGTGCTCTGCTTGCTCATAAATTTTTTCCCAAATTTTTAAAGTATCTCGAATTTTAATTTCATTGGTTTTTCGTAGAGTTTCTATTGTGTTTTCGATAGTGATTGGTTTTTCTATAACTTCTGGAAAATAAAGTTTTTCAAGTTCATGTATCTTTTTTATTTTTTGTTTTTTTTCTGAAACATTCTTACCTTCTAAGTTTTTTAAACCAATGTTTTCTATAACAGTAGCCCAAGTTGATCGGTCATTTGCTAGGATGTAACAATTTATTGAGGCAACCGAGGCTGAAGCTAATTCTGGAATATCAAGATGAGAAATGACCTGCAATTGCATTTCTAGGGGCAGGTTTTCGAAAGGAAATATGCTAGATTTACTTACTGAAGAAGTCATTTTATTCTTTTAATTTAAATGTTTTTATTAATTAATATAATAATATTATAACTAATTTAGTGTAATTAATCAATTAATTATGGTTATTTTCGATAAAGTGGATTAACAGCATAAGTCTATTAAGGTTAGCGCTATAATACTTGAAGGAGAGAGAGGAGATCTTTAAAAGAGCGAAGGTCTAATATTTAAAATTTTAAATACAACATCTTCATTTTTATAGCTAAGGCACGTAACTCCAGGCTTGATGCCTTTTTCTGCTAATAGAAAGGTCTTATTATTTACACAAATCCTACCGGAGATCTCTATCGATAAGCCCTTCATTTTAATCATGTTAGCGTTGTCTGCGGACATATGAATAGAAAGATTGCAAGTCATAATTACGAAAAGAATCTCTCTATTAGGGTGGCTTTTTTTGATCTGAATAAGATTCTCGCTTATGTAATAGACATCTGGGATTACTAAAAAGATATCTTCTTTGGGCATAGAGTTTATGCATTTACCTATAAAGCAAGTAGAGCATACAGGGTGATTTGGATCATGTCTGCAATCTGGTGAAAATCTCTTTTCCGGGCAGAGCTTTGGTTTCATGCAGTAGCTAAAACCTAAAACTAAAAGAGTGTTTTTGTTAGATAGATGGTTTTTGAAGTCTTTAAAACTCTTTAGGTTAAATAAATAAAGATCTTCTTCTTCATTGATGTATGGTTTTTTTTGTATGTAGGATTTGATGAGGTTAAAGCTGTGATAGATAGGCTTTTTAATAAAAAATCTCAAAAGTTTGAATTTTTTGTCTTGTTTTAAGAGATATATCAAACCTTTCAATCTAAAAAAAAGAGTGAATTTCTCGAAATTTTTTATTTTTGGAGAAAATCTTTGATCTTTTTTTGAGATATTTTTAACTAAAAGATTTCTGTTTTTATCCAAATCATCAGATTTTGGATCTTTAGATTTTGTTTTTTTTTCAAAAGAAGAAAATTTTTCCATATTGTTCATTTAAATAGATTAGCATAGGGAAAATTTTTCAATATAGAGAAAAATTTGCTATATAGCGAACGGAGGCTCTTCAATATCCTCTTCTTCTAAAATTTCTATAGCTGCTGATTTTAAGGTTTTTAGACCTTCTTCAAACCCTATTTGTCTAGCTAGGAGATCTACATACTCAATTTCTGCAACTAACTGATCGTTAATTGTTTCTAGTTTGGCTATCTTTTTTATTAAGTCCTTTTTTTTCATTTTTTTTCCTCTTATTATAAAACGGCTTTATTAATTAATATTGCAATAGCTGTGCCAAAGTAAAAAAAATGAATGCTAAGAAATGTTTTTTTTTTATATTATTCAAAATAGAAGCAATTAAAATAAATTTAGCTAATGGGGTAAATTATGAATAAAAAAATGCTGAGCTCAATTTTTCTAGCTACGTCTTTGATGTTTTTTGTTTCTTGCCAGCAGCAAGATGCAAAAAAAGATGATCAAAAAAAATCATCATATAACAGAGAAAGCAGAAAGGGCACATATCAAAGAGGCAAAGGTAGCGATTCTTCTACTATGCCAACAAAAAAATGTCCTAGAGACAAACCTTGTCCATCTGAGACTAAAAAAACATGTCCAAGTGGATGTAAAAAAAAATGTTGCGTAAATGAAACATCAATTTCTGATAGAGAAGAAGCTATGCTGCAAGAAAAACAAGAAATCATTAGTCTTCAGGACCTTACAAACAAAGGTTTGCCTCTAGAAGATTTAAAAGCAGCTATTGAAAGTGATTATTTAAATATTGGCGAATAGACATTTGATATTAAATATTCATTTTAGGATATAGAGTTAAAACGAAAAAAGCCCTTTTAAAAAGGGCTTTTTTTTTATAAATACTTAACGTTTGAATAATATTTTAAGGTTTAAAATATTATTCTATCTGTTTTATTCCTGAAGCGCTTGGGTTGTATCCATTTTGTCGATCATGTCATAAAAACTAGTTTTATCTGCAATTAGCTTTTCTCTAAAAGAAAATTCTTCGAACCTTTTGATGCTCACTGGTTTACCTTTGTAATACCATTTGATATGAGTGTCATTATCATGAAAGATTCTCTCTGATCCGTGCTTTTTGTCATTTTCCCAATGAACTTGAGCTAGCAAAGAACCGTCTTCTTTAAAGTGACGCTCTAAACCTTGTCTAAGACCATTATTATATAGCACTTCAGAGATCTTATTGTTATTTCTATAAACTGCTTTCATTCCATTTAATTTTCCATTATTAAATGTCTGGTTAAGCACTACAGCACCTTTCTCTGAATAGTTTGTCTGCTCACCATGAAGCTGATAGTTTTTAAAGGACATGCTTGATTTGAGCTGACCATTTGAATGATATGTATTTCTTGCTTTAAGCTTTCCATTTTTTATAGTGTCTCTATACAAAAGCTCACCATTTCTGTCTCTTTTGATTCTAGTGCCTGTATTGTCTTCAATTGCAGCTTCTAATTCATTGTTAGGTTTGAAATACTTTCCATTCACTAATGCATTACTTTCATATTGCTCTTGTGATATGGGTACTCCTGTTTTATCCCACAAGGTGATTTGAGTTTTATTATCAGGCTCATAGGTCTTTTCTCTATAAGGTATCCCAGCTTCATCTTGATGAGTCTCTTTTATTATGGTTCCATTATCATAGTCATAGATCTTTTCTAAAATTGAGCTATTTGGAAAACTATAAGTTGTTAATCCGTGAAGATCTCCATTATTGTAGTTATTAGTAACTGTAATACCGCTATCTAAGAGAGAGGTTACAGTTCCTTCTTTTGTTCTATTTTGCCATTCGTTTTTTGACATATCAAAACCATATTTATGCACGTAATGTTGCGTAACAACATTTGAGTCATTATCATCATGACATGCAAATAAAGTTAAAATAATTGTTAGAAAACTTAGCCATTTTAGTATTTTCATTTTTTTAGCCCCCAAACTTTGCTAATCTATCATATTATTTTTAATGCGAACTATTTTTCAAGATGTTTTGTAATTTCTTTTGTAATTTTTTGATGCTGAGTTTCAATTTCATCGTTAGAAATGGTTTTTGTTGTATCTCTATATACAAATCTAAAGGTTACATTTTTTTTATCTTCTACGTTTTTAAAGAGATCAACAAGATATATTTTTTCTAAAATTTTGGAATCTATTTTTTCAAAAACATCGAAGATAGTTTGAATATTTCGTTTTTCATCAATTATAAGAGTTAAATCTCTAAAAGAACTGGGTAGTTCAGAGATTGTATGGAAATCAACATGATCAATTTTATTTTGAAAAATAAATTTTAGATCTAGCTCAGCGAAAAACACTCTTTTTTTGATATCAAAAGATTTTAAAATGTTTGGATGAACTTCTCCAATTATTGCAAATTCTTTATTATCTAAAGAGATAGCTGCTTGCTTAAGTGGATGAAAACCTTTTCTGTTAGATTTATTGAACTTATATTTTTTATCTAAAACTGCCGATAGGACATTTTCTAAAATTCCTTTTAGATCATAAAAATTTACATCAAAGTTTGATTTATCCCAGAGATGGGGATTTCTTTTTCCACTCATTATTAAGGATAGAGTTGGTCTTTCAAAATATTCATCTTTGTTCTTAAAATGAACTTTACTTACTTCATAACCTAAAATATCAAAATTTTTATGATCGTGATTAAATTTAACAACCTCTAATAAAGATGGTAGTAGAGAAGGTCTTAGAATAGATTGATCGATAGATTTAAA
>JAAKFN010000035.1 GCA_011065045.1 Candidatus Anoxychlamydiales bacterium | reverse complement strand
ATTTTATATTATAGTGAGTTAAAAGTAAGTTATATACGCTATGCTTCAAGTTATGGGCTCTTTTTTTTTGGCGTTGCGGTTATATTGATTTCTTACTATGGATACCGTAGATATAAATGGAGGAGCTAAACATTTTTTTATTCTGAATGTATATCTTTCTTTCAAATTTAAATTTGTTTTTGGTGATATGAATACACAATTGATCATTGACCTTGAGACAATCTCAACTATTATATCTCTCTTTTCTACAATCTTTTTATTCAAATAAAAAATCAGATTTCAGTACAGACTAATAAAGATTGGACTCTTGATGTTTTAAATTACTTCCTATTTTATTAATTTTTTTTGTATTTTTAATAATATTTGAAGGCATGTTAAATGTATATGTATCAGGAATATTATGGATTGTTTTAGTAACTTTTGGAATATATGGTTTCTCAAATGAATTAAAAATGCTGAGTAAAGCCAAAAAAAAGTAAAGCTATTTTTAAGTAAGATGTTGATTAATTTTGCTTAATGCCTATTTAGTAATCCGTAAAAGATGATAGCGAATATCATTACATCGGAGATTTCGCTAATAAAAATATACAATACAGTCCTACCGAAAATGAGTTGCCATAGAATTCGTGTAATTGTTGAAATTGAGTAAATGAGAAATCCTATTGAAAGCATAAGAGTATTTACTTTATGTAGTCTTTTAAGTTGATAAGCCTTATAAAATAACCATGATACTAATAAGAAACTGGGAATTGCTAAAACGATAAGGTATGATATTGTTTCAATATTAGGAACAAGTAGTGTAATTAGTATTTCAAATGTAACAATTAATGTGATCACTTTATATTTAGTAGTTTGTAGATAATTGTTTAAAGAGAGTTTTGTGGTTTTTATTTTCTTACTTAGAATATGTCTATCTTTTAATGAAAGTGAGAATAACCATACTTCAAATGTCTTTAAAAATAGGGGTATCATGTTTAACCACATTAGTATAAATCTAATTTTTAAGATTATCATGAATAGAGTGTTGTTGTAATGGAAGTATATTAAATAGTAAAATAAATCCATAAATTTTCCAAATGCTAGAATTATGAAAAATAGACTAAATAAGAATGGAATATCGGATATATATCGCCCTTCTGTTTGCTGTAGCCATTTTCGTAACAGAACCCCTGACATTAAAAACAGTATTATGATTCTACTAAGGACGGTAAGAACAGGAATCCAACTACCTTCTTTAGTAGAAATAGTCTGTATTAAATGTTTTTAATTGAGAGAATAGACAATAGTAACTAAAAGAATTCCTAAGAGAACAACTATTATTAATCCAAAAAAAATATATTTTGGGGGCTTTTTATAAAATATATTTATAATACAATTATTTAAAATCCTAATATAATTAGAGGTGAGAGGGATTAGGTTAAGAGAAGATTCCATTCTCTATATTCTTTTATGATTCTGATATCAACTTGAATAATTATCTCAATTCTAAGATTTTAGCAATTTTCTGTAAAAAATTCCTTTATTTTATTCTTAAAGTTTTAAAAAAAATTCTCATTTTAATAAAAGCTTTTAGTGATGATACAAATCGAACTGGATTCAATATAAATAGAAATCCCCGCCTTCTTATTATTCTTAACAGCAATCCTTTTTTATTATTAAAATATTTTATTTTCTGAAAAGAAAATAAAAGAAGTTCACTCAACTTTTTTGGGCTCAACTTGTTTGTTTTAATCACAGGCTTAATCATAGTATATTTAGACCAATCTTTACTAATAAGGAGTCCTTTTTTTTCTAATTCCCGAAAGGTGCTAGTTCCTGGAAAAGGAGTTAATATACTAAAAGTTAATATGTCAATATCTATTTTTGACATAAATTCTATTTCTTTTTTGATATCTTTTTCTTCTTCATGTAGGTTCACGCCAATGATCATATTTCCAGATACAATAATGTCATTTCTATGTAAAATCTTAATTGCATCTAAAACAGTCTGAAAATTTATATTCTTTCTTATATCTTTTAATGTATCTTCAAATATACTCTCAATTCCAATCACTACCACCCAGAACCCGGCTTTAGCCATTTTTTTAACCATTTGAGGAGCTTTAACCACAGAATCTACTCTGATCTGAGCGAAAAATTTAAAATCTCTTATTTCATTTTTCTTTTTACTTTCGATTATTTTTTCACATAAATGTTCAATTCTTTTTGTATTAGCAGTTAAATTATCATCAATAAAAAATATATCTGAAATTCTTCTATTTTTTGAAATCATTTTTAATTCAGTAATAATTTTTTCAATTGGTCGTGATCTCCAGCTACGCTTATAAAAATTCGGTGTAATACAAAATTTACAGGAGTAGGGGCATCCTCTTGAAGCTTCAATAGTTTCTAGTCTCACTGTATATATCCAATATTTATTCCTATTATATAGATGTCTCGCGGGAAGCCTGACGTCTGAATAGTCCATTAATTGTCTATCTGGATTATGTACAATTATACCATTAGCTCTATATGAGATCCCTTCAATATTTTGAGGATTTCCTTTAATAATCAATTCCTTAAAAGTTAATTCTCCCTCCCCTCTTACAATGATATCTACTTCGTTACTTTTAAGAATTTGCTCAGCCTCAAATGTAGGATGTCTACCACCAAATACAACCGTTATTTTCGGATCAATTTGTTTTATAATCTTAGCAATTTTAAAGCATTCATTAATTACTGCAGTGAGATATACAGTAATTCCAACCAAGTCTGGTTTAAATTTTAGAATTTTTCTCTCTAATTCCCAACAATTAAAATTGTGCACTTTAGCATCATTAATTTCAACATCAATGTCCAGATCTAGTAAATAACTAGCGATGTATGCTAAATTTAGTGGGGGAAAGTTCATCTTAATATAATACATAAAAGCATCACTATCCTTGTAATTTGGTTTAATCAGTAATACTTTTTTCCATTTTGAGATTAAATTCTCAGATTTAAGCAGTGTTTTCGCCCTTAAAACTATTTTTTCAAACTAAAAAGAAACTATATTATTACACTTTTGTCTGAGAAAAAATATCACATTATTGTTTTTAAACTTTTATTATTAGGAGAAATTATTTTTAAATCGTAACCCAAAAAAATAAAGTCTTTTAACTTAAAGGAGGGAAGTTTCCTCTAATGAAAAAACTTGCAGAAGTGAAAGATCCGAGAGCAGAATAGATATTCAAGGAAGAAATAGCAAACCGAATTGTAACTGGTTCAATATACGAATTATATTTTTTAATTTTTAATAATTTTTTCTCCTATCTTAATCCTGAAGAAACCGAACTATGCTACCATGAACATATTAAAAGAAATGGGATACCAGAGGATTTATTGCTTTTATACGAATTCGGAAGAGGAGGTGCCACGAACGCATGTGAGCGTTTGGAAAAGGTGGTATGTCTTAAGTTCCATGATAAACTTCCATTTTTTAACGAGAAACTTATTCCTAATAAGAAATTGCAAGTGGAACTGGTTAGACAAATAATATATGACCTAGCTCTTTATCAATCGGTTAAAATTACTAAAGAACTATTCAAAGACAGTACGAATTTGATTAAAAAACCCCCGATAACAATTTATCAGAAGAAATCATGGATAGTTTTGTTAAACAAGAAATAGGATATGTATAAGCAGTAAGATGCGAAATTATTTAATGCATTATAAATATTTAAGATTTAAAATTAAATTCAATGCTAAAAGGGATAATTTTTAATGCTTATTCAAAGGATTCTAATAAATTCTTTAAATTATTTGCTAATATTGGCAAATATTCATAAGATTTGATTTTTACTTTTTTATTTAGACAGAGTGCGACCAAATAAAGTCTAGTATTGCCAATATCTAATTTTCTAAGAAAGATAATTCCTTTTCTTTTAAAATCTGATTGTTTTTCTGGAAATTCAATGTTAGTTACAATATCTATTGTATTTATATCCCACTCTTCTAATTTTTCTAATGCTTGAGTTAATCTTGGAGCGATAGCTTCACATATTTTCTGGTAACTTTCATTTGTGGTACGTAAAATTTCCCCCGTTTGACCAATATATAATCGGATCTTCTGCTCAGTATTACTATAAAATCCCGAGAAATTTATAGAAGATATTGTGAGTATCTCAATGAATCGCATAATGGAAGATATTAAAGAGGAAAACTATAAATTTCTAGGGAAGTATAAAAATTTTTCAAGAGTGATTAAAGAATTGAATAAAATCAATGAAAACAACCGCGAAGAAGAAAAGGAGAGGAGTTAATTTAATGAAAATAAAAATATTTAGAAGAGGAAATAACAGTATTGAATTTTTTTTTAAACTCACTTTGAGTAAAATTTCTTAGTTTCGGTATTGTTCCTGTTAACATTAAACCATATACTTTTCGGGGGAAGAAATTCGTATCTATCTTCACAAGACTGCATGACTTTTTGTCGAGTAAGTCCCTTCTAGTATCAGTTTTTTGCATTTTTTCTAAATCTATCCAGATATAAAATTCTTCTTTAATACCTTTTATATTATTTCCAAACACATTTAACTCAATGAAAAAAGGAAATGAGGGGATTTTTTACTTCATTAGGTTTATCAATATTAAAAATGATTTCTTCATATCGTTCAGTGAATAAATGATATTGTTTTGATTCTTTAATCCTAATATTATTGTGTAAAGGACTTAATTCTAATTTTTCAATTATATGATTATTATTCAGCAAATCATATATATACATATAAACTGTGATATCCTCAGCTGTTTTATTTCCTACATTTATTAGATTTATACTATAATCTCCCATTTTATTAGAATCGTCATAGCTAAAACAAAAATTTCTCTTATAATCAAGATAAAATTCAAGATTAGGTTCCTTGGAATAGAATTTCTCTTGGATTCCGTCTAAAGCAATTTTCACTATTAATGTAGTACCCATTGATAGAATGACAGTAATAATTCGTTCAGATAAATTAGGGATAAAAAATGCAATTAATATCATTATAGCTGAACTTATTACAAAAAGGAAGATTGTCCATATAATCCCAATTGTTATTTTTTTCATATTTTCCATCTAAATTTAATTATTATTTTTTTCTCTATTTCTAATATTATTTAAAATAAAAATGATATTAAGATTATATTAATTAACAGATTCTTTTGATTGCTAACTGAGATTTATCAATTTTAATAAGGATTTGTATATTTGTCTTCCCTTTTCTGTAAGTTGATATATAGATGATCGAGCTTTCCCAGTTTTTGTATCGAAATCTGGTGGGACCAATTTTTTATTATTAATAATACCAAATTTCTCTAAGTACTTTATATGATAATTAACTGAAGAAGAAGGATTGTTTTTTTTAAGATGATTTCTAATCTCGGAAAAAAATAAAGATTTTTGTGTCCACAGGATAGATACTATTGCTAATCTATCAGGATCCTTTAATGCAATAAAACTTAGCCTTCGTAAGAGACTAAAGGGTCTTGTTCAAGCTCGACATTGATTAATACGGCACAAACTTGAATTATGTAACTATCTAAAAATTTAAATATGTAAAAAAAATATATTTATTGAGTATGAAATCCTAATATATTGTTTTTTGATTTAAAAACTCTCATAAAACATAATAATAGATAAAATTCCAATAGAAAATGATCATACTCGATTTAAAAAAAAAGGAGGGATGATTAAACTGAACACAAAAAAGATGAATCTAAAAAAAATACTCCTATTGACTTCGTTGTTACTTATTTCTATATCTTTTTTAGGAATAAAGCTCGTTAAAGCAGATGGTGCTACAATTGTAGGCTATGATATGGAAGAAAACAGTGATTATAAAATTGAAATGACGGTATATAAATATGATGATGATTCAGAAGACCTAGATTTTTATCTTGTAAAAATATGGACTAATGATAAATATAATAGCTATTATTATAGTAGACAGTTCGTTAAAATATTTGCTTATACCCCAACTGCTGAAATAAGAGAATCAGAAAGAAGACCTATACCGGCTACTTATACTTATTACTCAAGTGCAACAATTACTTATCATGGAATAACAATCCATTATGTAATAGTAAGGGGAACTCTAACGACTTCATATTGGCATTCCAGCGGTGCTACTCAATCGTATAGTTGGACTTATACTACTACTTGGTTGAATGAGATCGACAGAGAAATGACGTACACACTGGGGTATGTAGTAGAAGAGGGAAGGGGTCTAACAGTTGGGGCTTATACAACGGGAACATGGAAAAATTTGTTTTGGTGGACTGTACACACGGGAAGTTCACCATCTGTGACAGTTTCAGTCTAAGAAGAGTAACAAATAGATTTAATAAAATTATCTTTTTTTTTTATATATATTTTTTAAAATTTTTAGACTAATCTGGACATTATCTAATTTAAGTCAAATTGATTACTAAATTCAAAATGCTAACTCTCGAAAATGCTAATTCATAACCTCTTGAAACTTCTCGGTAATGCTTCAATGCCTCGTCCAACTCACCTCTATCTTATAGTAATACTCCGATGTTGTTCAATCTAGTAGCTTTTCCCTTTGGATCCCCTATTTGTTCATCAATCTTCAGCGCTTCTTGAATCGTTTCAATACGTCTGAATAATTTCCTTGCATTTAATAAACTGATGTAATATTATTAAGGTTAGAAGCCTTTTCCAAAAAATTTCCTAATCCATCATTAATCTTTAAAGCTTACTTATACATTTTTAATGCTTCTGGATAATTCCCTTGAGCTTCATAAATCTTCCCTGTATTATAAAGAGGGGTTATAAAATTTAAAATCAAGTTCTTGGCTTGTTTCTAAAGTAATATGTGCCTTTACTCTATCTACTTCCCCGTCACAAAAAAAAATAACCCGCTCCCGCTCTTATCCCTAAATAATTCTATCATATCTCGGATTTCTAAAAATTAGTTTTCATTTTACTACAAAAATATATGCAATCATCAATTAAAATAAAACTAAAAATTTATACATTAATACAAATCGATGTTCATGAAGTCTCTAGAACTAATGAATAGTAATTACAATCATCATTTCTAATACTTTGGAGGTATTTAATATGTCTTTTTTACTATCTTAGATCTCTAGAGGCTTCTTCTTCTCATTTAGTAATAAAAGTTTTGCGGATTCGTGTTTTCTCACTGAAGAATCGCAGAATAAAGATACCTCTGGGAAGCAATATGTCGCGTTAGGGAAAAGAACAGATTTCGTAGGAGGGTTAGGTTCGTTTATTGGATATGAAAAATCTAGACATTTGTCTGATAAGGAGGGAACCCCGTTATCTCCTAAAGTCTAAAAATTATATGGAAGATTGAAGAAAAATTATGATCTCGCTTCGCGGATTAAGCATAAGGAAACAGAATATAGAATTTTTAATTTATTAAATAAAGTTGTTCCTTATCTTAACCTTAATAAAAATATACAAACCAATTCCGCTTACTTTTACAAAAAAATAACCAAAGAGGAAGAGAAGATTCTAAATAATCTTGCTTTGATTGCTTTTTGTGTATTCTATGCGGTAAGACAGGAATATCATAATGCTCCAATAACCATTAGCGAAATTTCAGCAGTATTTCAGAATTTTGGTCACCGTGTTACTCCTCGCTTAATTTTAAGGAATGGTGTTAATTATAAGCATCACTTAAATAACACTTCAACTCCTCATAAAAGTGAGGATTATCTCATAAGGTTAGTGAATCAACTAATTAGACATGAAGATTTACCTAACCGGTTGTTATTTAAAGGAGTTTCTTGGGATAAAACGAAATTAATTGGTTTTGTAAGTGCATTACAAATTGAAGTTCAGATTAGTCAAGGAATGTTGTTATTTGGCATTTTTTTTCTTATGCTAATAATAATTCCCAGTATTTTAAATATTAATTATGGGTTCAAAAAGGATTCAATTATCAAAAAAAATCTTAAGATTCCTAAAGACCGAAAAGAATATTATAAAAATCTTAAAGAGCTAAGAAATAAAATCTCACAGAGTATTTGAAATTATAATCGAGTGATAAATTTGAAATAAAAAATCGTAATTATTTTATTTATTTCAGTTTCATTCAATCTATATGAATAATATCTTTATTATTCATTAAAATCTTTATTCCGTCATTTTTCCTCATCATTCCTAGTCAAAACTTTCACAATTCGTTTTTCTTTGTCTTAGAAAAATGCTAAAAAAAAATTTCACTAGAATTTAATATCAGAATATAACCTTTTTTTAGGCTATATATTTACATCCAAACAAAGTTCAAACAGTTTATTTAATCAGATAGAATAAGTTCATTTTATTCTTCCATTAACTAGTTGAATATATTCGATTTAATTAGCCCAATATTACACGTTTAATAACTTATTATTTAAATGATGCGTAAAAATATATTTCAACTTATGTATATATTTCAAAAAATTAGTTCAACAATTTATTCAAATTAATATCTGGAGGTGATAAGAATAGAAATTAGAGATTTACATTATTTCAAATACAGTGTTCATGGAATTATCTATTTAAAATTTTATAGAGACCTTAAGAAACTTGGACTTGATTATCTAATTCAACATAAAGAGGAAATTTTTTATTTAAGTAGGTATGCGGAATATGGTTCTGACTATTTAAGTTTCTTAAATGATGCAATCGAACTGGATTTAAATGATATCGTTGATATGAAAGATTTTGGGGAGCGTAGAACTAGCTGTATTCTGAAGTGGGTTTTTATGAATATAGAGGGAAAAGGAAGGAGTGAAAATAATTGAGAAACAGATTTAATTTAATTAGATTCAATAATTTTCACATCACTCCACTTATTATATATTTTTTTTCTTTTAAGATTTATTTAAAACATTATTAAGCTAACATCAAAATTTAAGTATTTCAGGGTTCTACCTTTTGTTTTACTTGATAAAGAAATTTTTTTTCATATCTTTAACCATATTACAATATCAGTATAGATTTCAATAAGTGC
Organism: Candidatus Anoxychlamydiales bacterium; assembly: GCA_011065045.1. Taxonomy (GTDB): domain Bacteria; phylum Chlamydiota; class Chlamydiia; order Chlamydiales; family SM23-39; genus JAAKFX01. The sequence goes on along the minus strand of JAAKFN010000035.1, from coordinate 4,309 downwards.
TTCCAAAATTGTTGATTTTCTTGAGTTATTTCTTCCTATAACAACCGTAAAATTTAAGAATTCTATTGGCTCTTTGCATCTCTTTATTCCTCTAAATTCATAGAAATCGAGCCCATTTATAAATTTTTTATCCTTACATTATTCTATTTATTTTTTTTATTGTAATCTTATTTTTGTAATAAGTTTTCATATAGTCAAAAATTCTTTATAGAGTTTTGTAGTCAATGTAATGATATTCTTCAAGAGATGTTATTTTCAAATCTTGTATAATTTGGATTGCTAAAGAAGTATTGTTCTAATTTTTAAAAACCACAAATATATCCAATTTGAAAATGTTTAAATAAATCCAATTTTTACATTTTATTAATTTACTGTTTTTGAAGATATAGGGTGGTAATATTGATAAAATCAGACAATAATAAACCTAAAATTATGGTATGCGGTTCAATAGGGTACGGGGACATAAACATTATTATACAGATGCAACAATTTCTTAGAGAAAATGGGTTTAATATTATTGATCAACTTAGTGAAAATAATAATTATTCTAAAGTAGAAGATTTTAGAGAAGAATTTGAGCTTTCTCATAAAATTGCATCTCATGATTTATCAATTATAGAAAAAAGCGATATTATAGTTGTAGTCTATACTTCACCCTCCTCAGGGATTGGAATCGAAATGTATAAAGCTCATGAAATGAATAAACTAGTTATATTATTTGCTATATCCAATATAAAATCTCCTTGGCTAATTTATCTATCTGATGTAATAGTTTCTTCAAAAGAAAATTTACTCTCTGAACTTAAACTTAGAATTTAAGTTGATTCATTATGTAATGGATGATCTGTATTGTTCTTAAAAGAATCATTTTTCAAAATTGTTTGAAGTTCATTGAAAAGGGTTTTCTTTGATTGAAATATTTTCGTTGAGTAAGAAATCATTAGATTGAAATCAGAATTTACGTCTCCAATTCTAATATCCTCCACGAGTCCATATATAGGTTTTCTTTGCATAAAACAACATCCCATTTCAAAAGCTGTTCCTGAATCAACATCTAAACCATTAAGTATAACTACCATCATATTTGCCTTATTAATTTCTTCTAAATTCTTTTTAAAAATTAGTTTTTTCCCTATCTCCTTAATATTTATAGCCAAACCAGCATCTCGATGAGGGAGATATGTTTTAAATCCTAAATCTTCTATCTGATTAGTAACTTCTTCTAAATATCTCCTCTCGGCAGGAGAAAATAAAGGTCCTGCAACATATACAATAATCTTTTCATTCATATAGTAAATTATTTTTTATCTGATTATAAATAGAGTTTAAATATGCATACAGATCTTTTTTTTCTTTAAAATTTGTAGTATCTATGATTACACAGTTATTTATTCTTTCCATTAAGAATAGAAACATCTTATATATCCTTTTTGACAAAATTTCGTCCTCTTCATTATATGGCTTTTGATCTCTTTGTTCATTTCTTTTTCTTAAAATATCTTGGGAACAAGTTAACAAGATTGTATATTTTTGTATAGGTATCTCTTTAAAAAAGGGAGATATTAATTTCTCAGTATGATTTAATAATTCCTCATTAGAACATGATTGATATCTTGGATATTCTTTCAATCGTGCAGATTGATATGCAAGAATAGCCGCATAATAACATTCATAAATAACAATTTTATTTGATATTAATGCAGGAATAACATCTTCTTCAATTGATTCAAGTAATTCAGCAATTAATAATGCTGTTTCTCTTTCCCATCCAATTCTAAGAAATCTGTCTTTATCAATTAACCTCCGGATAGCTTCTGATAACAATGATTCACGCTCAATTGGTTCAAAATTCCCAAGAAATTTTACTATAATTTCATCCTTTTGAAAAAGTTTAAGTAAATACCGACCTGCTGTTGTTTTACCGACTCCAGCTACGCCCTCAATTGTTATAAGCCTATTTGTTAACAAGTATTTCTACCATGATTTTTTTCATTAATATAAGTAATTCATTGCACATTTTATTTTCATGTAATTATCATGCTTATTTTTAATTTTACTATACTGTCTTCTAAAATTTCAAGATAAAACTAAATAATAACCTTATCCCGTAGTATAGCTGATCTCCAAATAAAATACTAAGGATTATTTGTATCATCAACAATAAAAACATCAAAAAAATAAATGCTATTTCCCTCTTTACAATCCATTTCTCTAACCTATTCCTTTTAGAATAATCAGAAATAATTGCAAATAGCATTGTCAATAACAAAACTGACACAGTCCCTCCAAAACCAGAATAAAGAATATCAGCTAAAGAATAATTTGTAAAACATAAATAAAATGTGATTATATTAAGTACAAGGAGTAATATTACTCCAAAAACATAGAAAATATTATAGTCCAAAGTATTTTCTATTTTTACTCTATATTTTATAAAATGAGGACTATAGTATTGTTTTTGATTTTTATTATCTAATGCAGGAGTATCTTTATTCTGCGAATTCCTTTGCTTTTGCGGTTGAGGTTCAATTGGATTATTATTTTGATTTTTAGTCTTATGTAAATAATTCACATTATAATCTTGCTCAAAAATAACCCGAATATCTTCAGAATCATATTTAAAAATTCTTTTTGTAAGTTTCGCGTCCTTACGCTCTAATTTAAGATGTTTATAAAAAAGACTACATGGAATACATTTATCTTCCTTATAATTCCGTGAGAAGTCATTTTCTTTTTCATTGCTTTTATGTAGAGCTGAGAATTCAATCTCCTTGATAATTTTATTTTTATATTTTTTATTTGAAGCAAAAATAACACCTTCAGGAAGGTTTACCTGATAATGGAATGTAGGATTTTTACCATAAGGAATCCACATTTTTATTGGATAATAAATAGGTAGTATAAGATACGTCTTATGCAATATCCCGAACTCTTTAGTAATACCTATTGTCCTACTTAGCTTTATTTCTCTGGATCCACCTTTTTCGATAGGTTTTGAGGGGGTAACAAACACAATAAAAGCTTTTTTATTAATCGCAACGAGCACTTTTTCTAGTAATTGGTTATTTTCTTTTATATATTTATAAAGATCCTCATTAAATTTATTTTTTTTCTTATTTGAATTAATCAATCCCTTCTTTTTTAACAAATCATATAAATAACGTTCAGAATCGGATTTTATCTTATCAAAAGATTTTGAAGATTTAAAGGATTCCTTAATTATTAGATTATCTTCAATAATATTTTTAATCATTTGTTTTATTTTTTCTTCTACCTTACCCTCCCAGAATGAACTCAAAATTGGTTTTATATACTTTACTTTCATTCTAAGAGGATAAACAAGTCCAATAATTTTGTCAAGAATCCATATGCAAACCATTTTATCAACCTTGTCAGAGGGAGGAAGAAGACAGTTCCCCAAGTTATCTTCAATTGTTAAATCAGCAAGTACAGATTTACTTGAAAAAATAAGAGGAATATAACTTAACTTTTCGTCGCCCGTATTCTCGACGTAAAATGATAACAGTTCTTGGGCGGTGGTAGGAGATAGAATTATAAACTTTTGTGTAACTCTTTTGATATTACAATTTTCCAATTTTCGAGCGTGTTCTAACAAGTTATTTTGACTCGTAAGAAGTTTTGAATATTCCTCATTAGAATTAGGCACTTTCTTTACCAAAAGAACACCTTGTTATTTCACAAAATATGAGAGTTAAAAGGATTTATATAATAGAAAATGAATATATTATTAAAAACTTTTTTGCTTAATAATTATATTTCAAGACTACATAAAATAGAAAATGGTATAATTTATTATATTGTGTTTGGGGTCATTGTTCTATATATGTAAAATTTTTATCTAAAGTATCTTAAGATTATAAGAATTTTAATTTTAAAAGTGTCTCATTAAAAGAAGAGTTCTATCATTTCAATAAAAGACATATTCATTATTAATTTTATAATAATAAAGAAATTTAAGCGAGATTAAATTAAATTATGAAGTATCGAATAAAAGAGTTAGAAAGCGTTCAGAATATAGAGAAGAAAGTAAAATTAAACCTAAAATTATTCCATAACTATTGCTGGACGTCCTGGTAATGCTTGAGATGCTTTTTTGTGTTCAGATTTAATTTCAATTATAACTTCTACATCACAGTTAAACCTTTTCTTAATCAAAGGACTGATTTCATTAAAAATTTTGTTCTCTTCTAATATATCAATATAGTGTTTAGAGTATTTCCCAATATTTTTAAGAATCTTGGATGTTGTTTGGTTGATAAATTTACTATGATCTCTTAAAAGCTCATCT
>JAAKFN010000034.1 GCA_011065045.1 Candidatus Anoxychlamydiales bacterium | reverse complement strand
TAGAAAATTCAATGCCTTCTGGCAGTTGCTTTTGAAGTTGATTTCTAACTTCATTGAAAACATTTATTGCATCTCTCATTAATTGCATATTAGCAGGGGGCAGAGTATGATCTGAAGCTATAGAGTATGATGCTGAAAGTGCATCAGCTCCTAGCGAGTTAACTTTTTTTTCTCTTTTTCCCGCTTTTTCTGCTTTAGGATCTTTTTTTAAAGATTCTCCTGGAACAGGCAAGCTTCTTCTTGTAGCATTAGTTTTCATAAAATACCTTTATTTTTAAATTTATTAAAAAAAATACTATTCACTTATTTAATATTTATTTAATTATACACTAAATTAGATTAAAAATAAATAATTAAATTCTTATTTTAAACTTCATAAACTTTCTTTTATTTTCTCTAATTTGCAATTCCTCTAAGGTTGGCAAAAATTTAAAATATCATAAAAAAAAAGCGATCTATGATAAGGTATAAAAATAAATTAAAATATGGAAACAAACTCATGAAAGAGATAAGCCCACTTCAAAAAAAACGCTTAGAGTATAAGCCAAGTCTTCCAAAAATTTTAGAAGATATTTCAGATCTAGAAATTGATGAAAAAGGAAAAACTTCTTCTATAGCTGATGAGAGTGAGTTAAAAAATCTATTTCCTAATACATTTGGAGCCCCAATTGTAAACTTTAAAAAGTCTTCAAAAAAAGAAAAAAAGCAACTTAAAGTTGGTGTTGTTTTTTCAGGAGGGCAAGCGCCTGGCGGGCATAATGTTATTGCAGGTCTTTATGATGCTTTAAAAAATCTAAATTCCCAATCAGAGTTATATGGTTATTTAAATGGACCCTCTGGAGTAGTTGATTGTAAATATTTAGATCTTACAAAAGATCTAATTGATGGTTTTAGAAATTTAGGGGGTTTTGATTTAATTGGATCTGGAAGAACAAAAATAGAAACCGATGAACAACTTGAAAAATCTCTTAGCTGCGCTAAAGATTTAAAGCTAGATGGAATAGTAATTATTGGCGGAGATGATTCAAATACAAACGCAGCTATTTTAGCTGAATACTTCAAAAAAAATAAAGTCTTAACAAAAGTAATTGGGGTGCCTAAAACAATCGATGGAGATTTAAAAAGCTTTGAGGTTGAAATATCTTTTGGTTTTGATACAGCTTGCAAGGTTTATTCTGAGTTAATTGGTAATATCGCAAAAGATGCCCTGTCTGCTAAAAAATATTATCACTTTATTAGACTTATGGGAAGATCCGCATCTCACATAGCATTAGAGTGCGCTCTAAAAACTCATCCAAACGTTGTTTTGATTGCAGAAGAGATTCTGCAAAAGAAAAAAACTCTAAAAATTGTAACTAGTAAAATTGCAGATGTAATTGAAAAAAGATCTGAGAAAGGAAAAGATTACGGCACTATTTTAGTACCAGAGGGTCTTATTGAATTCATCCCAGAATTTAAAGCTTTAATAGCTGAGCTAAATAAACTACTAGCTACCGGAGAAAAAACAGAAATCGAGCTAAATAAGCTAAAATCAGGGGATACTAAAATAGAATATATCAGCCATGTTTTATCCAAAGAATCAAAAGTTTGTTTTGAAAATTTACCAAAATCAATTCAAGAACAACTACTTTTAGATAGAGATCCTCATGGTAATGTAAAAGTATCGCAAATAGAGACAGAAAAACTACTAATAGAAACTGTTAAAAAAGAGTTAAAAAACAGGGGATTTAAAGGTAAGTTTAACGCTTTAAACCACTTTTTTGGTTACGAGGGTAGATCTGGCATGCCATCTAATTTTGATGCTAATTATTGCTACTCTCTAGGTTATACAGCAGCTCTCTTAATAAACGAGGGTTTAACAGGCTATATGAGCTGCATAGGCAATCTTAATGAGGATCCTCAAAATTGGTCTCCTAAAGGCGTCCCTATAACCTCTTTAATGAATCTTGAGCTTCGTCATGCTAAGAAAAAACCTGTTATAAAAAAAGCTTTAGTAGAAGCTGATTCTAAAGCGTTTAAGTATCTAGAGGAAAATAGAGAAAAATGGGCAATTGAAGATTTATATACTTATCCCGGTTCTATTCAATACTTTGGGGATAAAGAGATTACTGATTCAATTCCTATCTCGCTTAAGCTAAACAGCTTAAAATAAACGGTAAAAACTTTATTTTAATCAGTAAATATGCTATACTATAGGTATAAAAATAAGAGAGTATGTTATGAGCTATTTATTTCCGGTTAATCCGATTAATAAATCTACGGACACAGAAAGAATCTCAGCTGTTGAAAAGATAGGTGACGATCCCAAAAATGGGTCTCATGATCTCGATTATCAACAACATAAAGAAGAGAAAGAGCTTGAAGAAAAAGTTGGAAAGCTAATAAATCAATCAGAGCTCTCAAACTTCTCAAATGCTTTGGAATCAACAAATCTTGATCTTAAAACAAAAGCAAAGCTTTTAGAAATAGCAAAAAGTACAGCAGCTACATTTTTGAAAAAAGAGCTATTAACAATCGCAAAAAGCATTTTATCTATTTCAACTACTCAAGATGATACAGATGATCTAGATGAAGATGATTTAACTATCTCTGAACAGCTTGCGAGAGTTGTAATGAAAGTGGCAAAAGAAAAACCAAAAACAACAACAGTAAAAAATAAAGTCGAGAAAGCAAAGGCTTTAGATGATAAAAGCGCAGGTTTTTTAGTTCACTATTGTAAAGATATTTTAAAAAGAAAAATCAAAATTCAAAAAATCAAATTTAAATCTCAAAAGCTTAATAAAGAACAGCTTTCTAAATTATTAAAAAAATAACTTCTCAAAATATTTTTTTATATTCAATTTTTCATGTTTACGTTATAATTTTAGTAATTTATTAAAAAATATGAAAAATCATGACTATAGATCAATCTAAAAGCTCAAGCAGTGTTAAGATGCCATCAAAGGCTATTGAGACAAAGGTTATAGATGCTTCAAAAGATAAAGTAGATAAGACTGCTAAAAAAATTAACTATTGGGCGTTTTTTGGATTAATGTTTGTTACTATTGGATTGATTGCTACAACTATTGCAACGTGCGGCTTAAATCAAATTGTCTTTCATGCAACTGTAGCTACATTAGACACAATATTAGGATCTGGGGCTATTGGGTTAACTATAGGATCTATATTTATTACTAAAGCTGTGATTGATAAAAACAAAAATTTAAATAGTCCTAAAAGATATGGTGTTGTCGGAATTGCAAATAAAGATGCTACTACTTGTTGGTTAAATTCTTTAATGCAAATGCTTTTAAATATTCCAGATCTCAAAATAACACTAAAACTCAATTCTCATTTTAAGACGTTTATTGATAATTACGAAAGAGCAGTAAAAGAAGATATAAAGATCGATACTATTGCTTTGAGGGAGTTTTTAAAAACAATATGTCCAGATATTAGTAGTGATAGTCATGTCTTCCATGATTCTCATGAAATCTTGAAAGCTATTTTAGATTTTTTTAAAAATTCAAATCCTAATCTTAGAAATACTCTGATCGTAAAAAATCATTTTTTGCACCCAAATGGCAAAAGCACAAAAGGAGTACAGCGGGAAGAAGATACAGGCGTATTAGAATTGCCGCCTCCTGCTAAAAAACAGAAAGTTGATAATCTTCAAAGATGGCTTTCAGCAAAATTTATATCAACTCAAAATAATGAAGTAGACGAGATTGATACGATCAGAAGATATGAGTCAAAAAAATATTTTTTTGGTCTTATAACAAGGCAAGAAGAGATAACAGAGGAAGTTGTAGTTGGTATAAAAACTAATGTTTTAGAAAAGAGGAAACTCTCTTTTGCTCCTAATGATTTATTTATTTCTCTTCAAAAATATAAATTTGACAGTAAAACAAGTCAGATAAAAAAAATAAATAGTACCGTAAAAATTCCCTTTAGTATGCAATTGAGTAAAAAACATTTTGAAAAGAGTTTAGATACAGATTATCGATTAAATAACTTCATTTGTCATATAGGAAACCATTATATCGCTTATGTAAAAAAAGGGAATTCTTGGTTTATATGTAACGATGATTATGTTAAAAAGATATCTTTAAATGATGCTATAAAAGCAGCTAAAAAAGCTTATATAGTTCATTATAAAAAACTAGGATAGATCTTCTTCTTCAGAATTTTCAATATTTTCATCTAAAGTTAAAGGGATCTCTTCTTTAACCTTAGCCTGCTCATTTTCTGGGACTAATATAATTTCTTTCCATCTGCCTTTTTTATATCTAAGCCAATAGATAATACTAAGTATGATTGCGTAGCTAGCTGCTAAAATCCAAGCTACCTGAACTGGCAAGGAAAATTTTACAACGATAAAATAAACTGGCAAAAGTAAAAATATCCAAACTGACAAAGAGCCTGCTATCAATAAAAAAAGAGTATCTCCAGCAGCTGTTAAAAGACCTGCAAAAATCCATCTTACCCCTTGAAAAAAGAGATAGATAAAAACACATAAAAGAGAAACCTTCATAGCAGTATAAAATGCAAATCCACTAGTTTCTTGCCATAGTAATATTTTATTTTCTAAATTACCTGGAATTAAAAAATCTACAATAATCTTGGGATCAAATACTAAAAAAACAGAAACAATAACTGTAAAAATTACTAACAGCTTTAAGCTAGATTTTAATAGTGAGTGAATTAAATCTATCTTTTTAGAACCAATAAAATTACCAGCGAGTGCTGCTACTGCTCGATTTAATCCATCGAAGAAAAAAGATAGTAAAATTACTAGACTTTGACAAATACTAGATACAGTAATATGAACTTCAGAAAGGCTTGTCATCATCATATAAAAGAGCGTCCATCCAACAATCTCTAAAGAAAAAAACACAGCAGGGGGAAGTCCAACTCTGAAACATTTTTTAAAAACAGAAAAGTTAAATCTCCATTTTGTCGTTCCATATTTTTCTCTATTTTTCTTTTTAAAAAATATAACACCTAAAACTACAGCTTGAAAAATCGTTCCAATTCCCGTTGCTATCGCCGCTCCTTTAATTCCGTATGCAGGGATAAAATTTTTGATTCCAAAAATTAAAACAGCATCTAAAACTAAATTCACGAAATTTGCAATAATAGCCACATAAATTAAGAATCTAGTTTGACCTCGACCTATAAAAAACCCGCTAATAGCGGTCATTAAAGGATAGAAAGGCCCTAAAAGCATAAGATATCCAAAATATTGGATCTGCATACCATCATAAGGTGTACCTCTAAAAATTAAAGGTCCAATAAAGAGAGCAAAAGGAACAAATATAAGAATAGAGAAAATTGAAAACCAGATCATCTGCCAAACAGGAACGCCTATTTGATCGTGAAGACCAGCCCCGTTATATTGAGCTACAAATACCTCAGACATAACAGTTAAAACACCAAAACCTCCTAAAAAAGCCCAAGCAAGAGTTCCCGCATTTACAGATGCATTTAAAGCATCTAAAGATAATCTCGCTAAAAAACATCTATCTACAACGATCATCAATAAAGATGCTAAAGAGGAAATCATTAAAGGAAGGGCGATAGTCCAAAGCTCTTTCATGCTTCCTTGTTTAAATTTTGTTAAAGATCTCGAATCCATGTTTTTTTTTGCCCCTATAAAGTTTCATCTTATTGGGCAAAGCTATAGTTGGCAAGATTATTTTTGAAAAAATGAAAAAAAATAGTTGTTAAAAATACAATTTTATTTATTTTGCAAATTAAGAGGAAGATATAATTATATGAAAAATGATGAGGATTATTTAAAATCTTTAAAAAGGGTTGGAAGATTTGTTAATTTTAACTCAAATAGAAGAGTTAGAAGAACTCTTTTAGATTTTTTATCATGGAAGCTTGGTCTTTGTAATCAAGAAGATGAAAAACTTATAGTGCCCAAAGATTTTTCATTTCCTAAAATTGATAAGCCATATGATGCGAGCAAACCCTGGGCTATGTGGGTTGGGCATTGCACATTTTTAATTAAAGTTAATAACCTAAATATCTTAACGGACCCCATCTGGACTCAAAAATGCTCACCAGTATCGTCAATTGGACCTCAAAGGAAACATCCTCCGGCTGTTGATTTAGATCAACTAACAAAAGTTGATTATGTAGTGATATCTCATAACCACTATGATCATTTAGATAAGAAGACAGTTATAAATCTAAATAAGAAATTTCCAAATATAAAGTGGATAGTACCTCTTGGAATGAAAAGATGGATGAAAAAATTGAAAATTGAAAATGTCTGTGAGCTAGATTGGTGGGAGAGTTTTGAAGATGCATTTATTGAAATCCATGCAACTCCTGCTCAACACTATTCTGGTAGATCTCTTTTAGATGGCAATAGAGTTTTATGGGTAGGATATGTAATAATTTCTAAAAACGATCAAAAAAAATTATATTTTACAGGCGATACTGGGTATAACGAAATAGACTTCAAACATATTGGTGAAAAATTTAAATTTATGGATCTAAGTTTAATACCTATAGGAACATATGTTCCAAGAAAATTCATGAATCCTGTGCACATTGATCCTCAAGATGCTGTAAAAATTCACAAGGATGTAAACTCTAATTTTTCTGTAGCCATGCATTGGAAAATCTTTAATCTTTCAGATGAAGCTATGATTCAACCTCCATATGAGCTATACTTGAGCTTGCAAAAAGAAAACATTGATTTGAATAAGTTTAGAGTGTTAGATCCAGGATCATATGTCAATTGGTAAAAGCATTTTTTTGACTATAAGAGTAAAATTCTTTTTTTTTACTCACTTTCTAAAGTCTATTAAATACTATTTAAATCTAAGATTTTTACTTTTTGATCTTTTGTTTTCACTAGCTTATTTCTTTTTAAATCCCTATAGAATCTCTAGAAAATTTTTAGAAAAAAAATTTAATAAAAAAATCTATGATTATGGAGAGACTCCAATAATCGAGATGGAAAAAATGATAAAGTTTTTTAAAATCCCTTCAAATACTACTTTTTTAGAGCTTGGAGCGGGCAGGGGAAAGATGAGCTTTTGGCTCTATTTTTTTTTTAAATGCAAAGTTATAGCAATAGAGCAAATACCAATATTTGTAAAAATTGCAAATTTTTTCATTAAACTCTTTAGAATCAAAAAAATAGAGTTTTTGTGTAAAGACATGTTTACATTTGATCTAAAGGATGTAGATATCATCTATCTTTATGGAACGACTCTTCCAACTGATGAAATTAAAACCTTAATAAATAAATTTAAAAAGCTATCTGCTCGTGTTAAAATTATTACAATTAGTTATACTCTTAATCAATATGATAAAGATTTTATCTCAGAAAAAAGCTTTGATATATCTTTTCCATGGGGAAAGACAAAAGCTTATTTAAATATCAAAGGAGAAAAAAAATGCTTTTAAAAAAGTTAAATGATGGAAATGAAATACCGATGATTGGAATGGGAACTTGGCTGCAAACAGAAAAAGACAACTGTATAAAAGCTATAAAATATGCAATAAAAACTGGATATAGACATATCGATACAGCAGATATTTATGATAATCATGAGCTTGTAAAAGATGGTATTAAAGGTTTTAGCCGTGAAAAGCTATTTATAACAACAAAGCTTTGGAGAGATTTTTTAGATCCAAAACTCGTTGAATCAGAATGCGACAGAGCTTTAATGGAGCTAGATTTAGATTATTTAGATCTATATTTAGTTCATTGGCCAGATAGAACAAAACCCCTCGCTGAAATATCATATGAGATGTCAAAGCTAATAGAAAAAGGCAAAGTAAAAAGTATAGGAGTTAGCAACTATACGATTAATCATTTGCAAGATCTAATAGATCAAGGCATAAAAATTGCTGTCAATCAAGTAGAGTATCACCCGTTTTCAAACCAAGAAGCGCTTTTAAATTTTTGCACAAGGAATTCTATTTCAGTAGTTGCATACTCTCCACTTGCTAGAGGTGAAGTTTTTAATGACCCTGACATTAAGCATCTATCTAAAAAATACTCTAAAACGGCTGGTCAAATTACTCTTAGATGGATGATTCAAAAAGATATTATAGTTATCCCAAAAGCAACATCAGAAAAACATATAAAAGACAATTTTGAAATTTTTAATTTTGAGTTATCTATAGATGATATGAAAAAAATTGATGGGATAGGAAAAATTAAACCTCAAAGACTTATCAATCCCGAATTTGCTGATTTTGGATATTGATTAAGATTAATACCTAAGATATAATCTTTTTAAAATTAATCAATTCAATGTTTTTATGAGTAATTCAAAAAAGTTTAAAACTAGAGAAGTTTTTATATCCCATATTGCAATTGGAGCTAATAATCCTATTCGCATACAATCCATGACAAACACAAAAACAGAAGATATAGTTGCTACTACATCTCAAATTCTAGCTTTAGAAGAAGCTGGCTGCGAAATAGCAAGAGTTACAGTTCAGGGAAAAAAGCAAGCATATGCTCTAGAGCATATAAAAAATGCACTACTTAAAAAAAAATCAAAAATACCCCTTGTAGCAGACATTCATTTTTATCCACCGGCTGCATATATCGCAGCTGATTTTGTAGATAAAATTAGAATAAATCCCGGAAATTTTGCAGAAAAAAGAGCTGTTTTCAAAGAAACCATCTTAACTGAAATTCAATATCAAGATGAGCTAAAAAAAGCCGAAGAAAAACTTGTTTTATTAATAGATAAACTCAAAAAAAATAAAGTAGCTCTAAGAATAGGGGTAAACCACGGATCTTTATCTGATAGGATAATGACAAGATATGGCAATACCATAAAAGGCATGGTAGAGTCTGCTATTGAATATGGTAACATCTTAAGAAAACATGACTATCATAACATTGTATTTTCTATGAAATCATCATCATCATTTATAACGATTGAAGCGTATAGAGCACTAGTAGATAAAATGTTAAAGCTAGGTTGGGACTATCCGTTGCATCTAGGAGTAACAGAGGCCGGGGATAAAGACGATGGAATTATAAAATCGTCTGTAGGTATCGGAGCTCTATTATTAGATGGAATTGGAGATACTATAAGAGTATCTTTAACTGAAGATCCCACAAAAGAGATAGAGCCTGCAAAAAAATTGGTTAAGCTTTGCTCTAATAGATCAAAAAATATAGCTACTCAATTTAGTGATAATTCAAATTTCACCAAAAGTTTCTCAAATAAAAAAACTCTTTTAGCTCTTAAAATAAATAGCTCAGGAGATTTAGACAGCGTAGCCAATGATAAACTTAATTTAATCGATATATTTTATTTAGAAAATTTTAAAAATACTAAAGAAGATCTTGAATTTATAAAAAAGCTAAAGAATCTAAAAAAAACAATAATATCAAAGTTAGATATTGAAGGTGCTACAAAAATATATTCCTTAGAGGAGTATCCTAAAAATAGCGATGAAAGATTTCCTTTAGAGATTACTCCAAGAGATGAATATGAAAAAATAAAAAATCTAAATCCTCTTTTTATAGTTTTTAAACCTCTAAATTCAAATATTGAAAAAACAAGAGAATTTTCCTCTTTTCTACAGAAAAACAATATATACACCGATACAATTTTAGATCTTAAATATACTGGATCATTAGATGATATTAAAATATTAGCATCATCTGAAATTGGTCTTATTTTATATGAACAATTTGCAAATGGTATTCTTTTAGATGTGCCAGAAAACTCAAAAGAGAATAAATCTCAAATAAACACTTTAGAGCTCAGTTTAAATATCTTACAAGCTTGCAATCTAAAAAAATATAAAACAGAATTTATCGCATGCCCAAGCTGCGGCAGAACTCTTTTTAATATTCAAAAAGCTTTAAAAAAGATAAAAGAGAATACATCGCATCTGCCTGATCTAAAAATTGCTGTTATGGGTTGTATTGTAAATGGGCCAGGGGAGATGCAAGGATCTGATTTTGGATATGTAGGGGCAAATACAGGAAAAATAGATTTATATGTTAATCAAACGTGCGTAGAGAAAAATATCGATGAAAAAGATGCGGTAGGTAAATTAATCTCACTTATAAAGAAACAAGGTAAGTGGAAAGAACAAATAAATGCCTAGTTTTGACATTTTTCACAAAAATGCGAAGTTCTTTGAGATACTTTTATTTTTTTTATTATTGATGAGCAAATTGGACATGTTTTTCTCGTATGGACTAAAAGATGATTTTGATGCTCTCCAAAATCTTCATAGATAGAAGAGAAGTTTGATCTTGATTTCCCAAGTGAAGTTCCTCTATTTTTAATAGCTTTTGCTATTATTTTTTTTATTGAAAGAAATAGATCTTTAGCATTTTTTTTAGTTATATCCAAAGAGATTTTTTCAGGGTGCATTTTTGCTAAAAAAAGAGCTTCATCAACATAAATATTACCAAGTCCTGCAATGAAATTTTGATCTAAAAGCAACGTTTTTATGTTTTTCTTTTTTGATTTTAATTTTTCATAAAAAGAATCAAATGTAAATTTTTCTGATAAAATATCACATCCTAATTTATCTAAACTTGAGAGATCTTCTTTTAAATAGAACTTTCCAAATCTTCTTGGATCAAAATACACAAGCATTTTTTTGTTTTCAAAAACTAGAGCAATATGTTCGTGCTTTTGAAAAATGTGATTTTGATCTTTTAAAAAAATATGACCTGTCATTCTCAGATGTATTATCAAAAATTTACCTTCTAGATCAAATATCAAATACTTCCCAACTCTTTTGATATTTATAATTCTTGAGTTTTTGACTCTTTGAGAAAAAGCCTTCTTTGAAGTATTTATCAAAGAAGGCTTAAAGATTATAACATCTACTATCTTTTGAGATAGAATTTTAGCTTTAAACAAATCATTTTTGATTGTCTCAACTTCTGCTATCTCAGGCATAAACCGCCTAAGTGTTTATGTGTCTGATAGATCATCGAGCGCTAATCTATACTTGCGATAGGTCTATCCGCTGCCGGCGGTGAATCTGATGTTGCAGGTGATGGAGTTGCGCTAGATGATGAAGATGTACTTGCAGGAACTGGTGCAGCCGGTTTATTTTTACTCCATTTAGAGGTTATATATTTCCACGCATCTTTTAAGCTCGCTAAAATTGCATTACCATATTTTTTTGGATTAAGCACTACAACTCTTTCAAATAAAGCAACTGAAAAGGCTATAACAATCGAACCAAATACTGGAAAAGATTGCGCTACAGAATAAAAAAGCACTTGTATTGCAACATGATATACAGTTGATTTTATAGGATGTTTTAAAACAGTTTTGTCTGGTTTCGTGAAACATTCTTTTAACGTTATTAAATAGATATTTTCCTTTGTCGGCTCTGAACTTGGTGTAGCTGAAGTTGATACCGATGGGGCTGTTACAGAAGTTGGATCACCTGCGCTTGGAGCTGGTGCAATTGTAGATGTTGTACCGAGTGGCGTGGGTGCCTTCGTAGCTGGGCTAGCTGGCGAAGAAGTAGAACTGCTTGCTAGTACAGGTTTATCAGCTGATTTAGAGAGCCATGTCGATGGACTTAGTATAGAAAAAGAACTCATTTTATACCTCCTAAAAAAATTTTTTTCGGTGACAAGTTATTACTTTCTAATAATATTATGCAATAGAAAAAAAATATTTTTTCATGAATTTCTTTGAAAGAAAAACCCTCGATAAATTCCCCGAGCCCTTGACAATGGATCAGCCCTCCAAACTATGTCCAATATACGGCCTATAAAAACGCCTTTTTTTTCTGGATCGTGATTTATCCATTTTTCAAATAAATCAAAGACTATTGATTCAATATTTTTTAAAATTTTAGAATCAATATAGAGAGATGCTGAAAAAAAACATATTGAAGAGCAAATAAAAAAAATGGGGTTATACGAACTAAATATCAAAGCAGCAAAACCTATAATTTTAAAAACTATAGAATATAAAACTGCTTTTTTAGGGTTTTCTAAAACAAAATCATCTGGTTTTTTTATGAACCCTACAATATCTTTTACAACTATCATTCTATGATTACTTGTTAATTTTTATTTTGATGTAGCGCCTTCAACAAAACCCATTGCTCTTTCTGCTGCCCTTTCAACTCCATCTGCTACCCTTTCAACTCCACCTGCAAAACCCCTGCCTTCTCTTTTTCCTTTTGCTCTCGCTGCTGCTGCATGTCCTGCAAAAACTTCAGTTATTTGATCTTCTATCCCATCCCAAACTTTTTCATAGTTTTTAGCTATAACAACTGCCAAAAATAATGAAAAACTAAAAACCCCTAAAGCTAAAATAGAAGAAACTGGACTAACATAAGCCGAAAGTATAGTTAAAGCTATAGTTGAAATAATAATTGAAATAGGTCTTTTTTTTGTAAGATCCTCTACTTTATTATAAAAATCTTTTACACCAATAATCGCTGTATCTACAATCTTCATATAAACCCCTTTTATTTCTCTTTTCGCTAAAAAGATAACAAAAATGAGTTTTTTTTACACCTTAAAAAAATGATTGGTATGGAAGATAAGAAATATAGAGCAATAATTAAATTTTTAAACTATAGGCTCATTGCTTTTTGAAAATAATCCTTCAAAAAAGCCTCTTGTACGGCCATATATTTGATATGCTAAAATTTTTAGATTACGGCCGACTATCTGACCTTTTTCTCTAGGATCTCCTGTAAAAATATCTTTTGTCTTTTCTGCTAAATTTTGATATATACTTTTAAAATTTTTAATAATAAGGAGATGAAATGGTAGAGTGATAGAAAAAACACCTATAGCTACTATTAAAGAAAATGGAGATATAAAACCTGCAAATATTGTTAAAGCAAAAGCATATGTAATAGTAGCTAATGGCTTTTCTTTAGCCATAGAATCTAATTCTTTAAAAAAACTTTTAAAATTACCTTTAATTGCGGTTGTAGTCATTTTATTACCTTTATTTACCTTTTATTATTAATAGTATAATAACTATAGCAAAAAACATGATTTTTATCTATGTAAAAAAAAGTATTTATAACTGATATTTTTGATCGATATAATTTATTGAAATTGTTATGATATCTTTCATAACAAAAAATTTTAATCTTATGAAAAATAAATATGATCATCAAAAAATAGAAAAAAAGTGGCAAGAATACTGGAAAGACAACAAAACTTTTGAAGTCAAAAAAGATTTAAGTAAACCTAAATTTTACATATTAGATATGTTTCCATACCCATCAGGAGCAGGTCTTCATGTGGGTCATGTAACCGGTTATACTGGCACTGACATTATAGCTAGATATATGAGACAAAAAGGTTATAATGTCTTGCGTCCTATGGGCTGGGATAGTTTTGGATTGCCAGCTGAACAATATGCTATAAGAACGGGCACTCATCCATCTATTACTACAAAAA
>JAAKFN010000033.1 GCA_011065045.1 Candidatus Anoxychlamydiales bacterium | reverse complement strand
TGATGTTAATCTTCAAGCTATTATAGATGGTAGTACAGCCTTAATGTTGGCAGCCCGAAAAGGTCATAAAGAAATAGTGGATTTATTAATTAATGCAAAGGCTGATGTTAATCTTCAAGCTATGGATGGTAGTACAGCCTTAAAGATTGCTGCCTATGTAGGTCATACAGAAATTGTGGATTTATTAATTAATGCAAAGGCTGATGTTAATCTTCATGATATGGGCAGGACGCCTTTAATGTTGGCGCCCCTAAAAAAAAATTGTCTTTTTCACATGACGGCTTTAATGATGGCAGCCGCTAAAGGTCATAAAGAAATAGTGGATTTATTAATTAATGCAAAGGCTGATGTTAATCTTACTAATCTTATTGGTTTTACAGCTTTAATGATGGCAGCCGGTGGGGGGCATAAAGAAACAGTGGATTTATTAATTAAAGCTAAAGCTGATGTTAATCTTCAAGATATTATAGATGGTAGTACAGCCTTAATGTTGGCAGCCCTACGAGGTCATAAAGAAATAGTGGATTTATTAATAAGAGGTGGAGCTAATACTAATTGGCGTACTACTTCATTAAAAATGCTTGTACCTTTATTCCGCGTATGCATACAAGCATACGATTTTTCATCCAGAACTATAAATTCTTTACCTCGTAATATAACTTGCAAAAAAATGACCATCTCTATGCTTGCCTTGTCGTTGTTAGCAACACTTTATATTTCAAAAATAGAGCTGCCAAATTAAATGATAAAAATATTATTATTTAATACTCCCTACGTTATTAATCATTTTATTTTATCTGATTTGTTTCCCGAAAAACAGATGGGTTCAACATAAACTCCACGAAATGAAATAACTGATTTTAGGCATTAATTTCTTCTGAGACATACCTCATCAAAGCAATAGATACATCGATTTTCTTTATCTTTTTAGAAATATCTCCTTTCATTCTCCAAAGAAGTTTCTCTACTCTATTTTTCGTTTTTTTATCTAACTTATCAAAGTGATATTTAGCTTTTGTAAAATCTCCATACATAAACATTTTAGATATCCAAACTAAATCTAATAACTCGTCTATTTTTCTAACCAGAATCTCAGCTTTTTTAGGTTTTATATCTCTTATTTCATTTGCAGCCATTAAGAGTCTATGAGCAAAACTATTTTTATTTTCATCTAGCTCTTCTATGATTGGAAAATCAAATCTAAAGTGTAGATCGATTAGCTTTTTCTGAATTCTTTGAATTATAGGACTCATTAATCTTTGATTATATGGTGTTTTTGCTAAAACGCCCCTTATCTCATCATCTAAGGAACTAAGTATTAACTCGATATCAGATGGTAAAAGATCGAAAAAGTTAAGCTCTAAATAGTCTTCTTTAAATGAAATCTCATGAATATCTTTTAAAATTTTATCATCATCTAAATGTCTTTTTTCCTCTATTTCGGCAATTTGAGAGTAAACATTTTCAATAGTATTTGTAATGTTCATGACTGAAGCTTTTGTAAAGATATTTTTTGATTTTTCTTGAATTTTAAGTGATGTGAGTGAGATTTCATCTAAAATATCTGAAAACATCAAAACATCTTTTCTGCATATCTCTTTATCTTTTAAACTCGTTTTAATCTCTTTTATAGTAGATGTTAGCTCAGATATTTTTGAAATACTTTTAATATTATCCACAAGCGCCCCCTTTTTATTTTATTATTTTATAGGGTGGGCAAAGATATTAAATATTTTTTAGTTATTACATAACTACCAACTTTAATAACTTGATTAATTGGCTTTATACAGCCTTTTGCCCTATTAGAATTGTAACAAAAAAAAAGTTATTTGTCAAGCGAGTTTAGTAAAGAATTAGTTTTAAAGATATAAAAGTTAATTTTAATAATTAAAATAAATAGCTATATCTTCATTAAAAGGCTCTTACATCTCATTGTTTATAAAACCATTATTTTACTCGCTAAATATAAAAAAAAATGGTTGAATTTTAATAACTCTAAAATTACACTTGCCTACTTATCATATTAAGAGATTTTAATAAAAAAAGCTGTATAAAGCTTCAATTGATCTCAATAAAATAAAGGAATAAAATTATGTCAGCAGCACCGGTAAGCCAAATAGAAATTTTAAGAGATAGTTATTTAGATGCCACAAGAAAAAATGGATTAATTGATTTTACTCAAACAGTACGTGGACCTAAAAACGATTTTCCAGGAAAAAAACAGATCAAATTAAATGATTTAGATACACTTTTTTCAGATACAGTATGGCAAGATCAAAGAAAAAAAGGTGGTCATAGAAAATTAATAAATAAAGTAACAAAAATTGTTATCGAATACAAACATCATGATGGAACTAATGTTGATCCTGGTGCCATCAGAGATATTTATGATCAAGTTCAAAAGCATTTAAATATCTTAGGCAATGATATTTTTGCTTATAAGTTAAAGAATTGGAGAGATGAGCCCAATTATGAGAAAGCTTTAACTAATTTAGAACGCTGGAAGAATCCTGCTCGATAGAGAAAACTTAAGGTTCTTTCTAAGTAATTTAAATATCTTAACTATTAAATAAGTCTTTTAACAATTGAAGCTACACTAAACCCAAATTCTTCTCTTATCTTATTCGCAGGAGCAGATATACCAAATCTATTTACTGTGATAGCAATTCCCTCTAAGCCGATATATTTATACCATCCCATCTCAGATCCCGCCTCTATTGCAACTCTAATACCTAAATCCCCTTTAATAATTTTATCTTTATACTCTTTTGACTCATTTTCAAAAATCTCAAAGCATGGAAATGATATAACTCTAACATCTTTTTGATGTGTTTTTTCGAGCTCTTTTGCAACCTCTAGCGCTAAAGACAACTCAGATCCTGTTGCAAAGAGAGTATAGTCTGGTTTTGTTTTTTCTTTTTTCACGATATAAGCGCCTTTTGAGAGACCTTCTTCAAAAGAGCGGTTAGTTTCTTCTAAAGCAGGAAGTCCTTGCCTAGAGAGTATTAATGCAGTAGGACCGATATGTTTTAGAGCAGCAATCCACGCCATTTTTACTTCATTAGCATCTGCCGGTCTTATCACTTGAAGATCTGGGATAGCTCTTAGAGACGCTATTTGTTCAACAGCTTGATGTGTTGGCCCATCTTCACCTAAAAATATTGAATCGTGAGTAAATTGATAAATAACTCTTAAGTTAGATAGAGAGGCTATTCTAATAGCATTTCTCATATAATCCGAGAAAACTAAAAAAGTCCCGCAAACTGGAACAAAAGTATCTACTAAAGAAAGACCATTTGAGATCGTTCCCATAGCGAACTCTCTAACACCGAACTTAAAATTTCTGCCTTTAAAGTTTGAGAAGGTTATTTGCTCAAATTTATTTAAGTAAGTTTTATCAGAAGATGAAAGATCAGCAGATCCTGAATATAAAAATGGCAAAACATCTGCTAGATAATTCAGCACCTTAGACGATGATTCTCTAGAAGCAATAGGATTTTTCATCTCCAAATCTTTTAAATCTTTTTCTAAGCTCACAGGAAGAGTTTTAGATTGCATTTTTTTGAACTCTTCAAACAGTTTTGGGTTTTCTTTTGCCCATGCACTAAATATTTCATTCCAGTCATCTTCTAATTTATTTTGCTGTTTTTGTTTGTTTTCAAAAAAGCTATAAACCTCTTTCGAAACATAAAACTCTTCATCTGGTAGATTTATCGCTTTTTTGGTAGCTTTAAGCTCTTCTGCCCCTAAAGGAGCTCCATGCACTTTATGAGAACCTGACATATGAGGAGAGCCTTTTCCAATAATAGTATTAGCTACTATTAAAACAGGTTTTGTCTGTTTTTTTTTGATCTCTTTAAATGTAGCATCGATCGCTTCAAAATCATGACCATCAATTTCAAAAACATCAAAACCATAAGCTCTATATCTAGCTTTTGTATCTTCTGATGTATTTTCAGATACAGGACCATCTAATGAAATCTTATTTGAATCATAAATAATTACTAGATTATCAAGTCTTAAATGCCCAGCTATTGATGAGGCTTCAGATACTACCCCTTCCATCATGCAACCATCGCCCATAAGCGTATAAATTTTATTATCAAAGAGTTTATATTTATCAGTATTGAATTTTGCTGCTAGAATTTTCATGCCGATTGCCATGCCAACTGAGTTGCCGATTCCATGACCGAGTGGCCCTGTTGTTGCTTCCACTCCATCTGTAACATGTACTTCTGGATGACCTGGTGTTTTTGAGCCGAACTGTCTAAAAAATTTAATCTCCTTCATAGAAACTTTAAATCCAGCTAAATGAAGACATGAATATAAAAGCATAGATCCGTGTCCTGCTGATAGAACAAATCTATCCCTATTGATCCAATTGGAATTTTTTGGATTATGTTTTAAAGCTTCAGCGTATAGATATGCTCCAATATCAGCGCAGCCAAGAGGCAAACCTGGATGACCAGATTTTGCTTTTTCTATAGCTTCTATTGAGAGGCCTCTAATAGTTTTTGCAATTTCCTGAGCGATCTCTTTCTTTTTTTCATCCATTTTAAAAATCCTTTGAAAATACTATAAATAAATAGTTTGAGATAGTTTTGAAAATTTTACAAGAAAAAGCTCTGAAAAATTTATTCACTCATACCGTATAAATTCAGTTAAAAACATTCACTTAGACCGTATAAATTTAGTTAAATTTATACACTTCAACACTCAAGTCATTTACTTTTAAATCGTTATAACGAATGGATTACATAGATTTAACTTTAAATTTATAGTTTTGCATCTATAACTTAGAAAAATCCAGAAATTTCATTCTCAAGCCCTCAAAACAATCGTTTTTCAAAGCTCTTATTTACAGCACCTTACAAAAAATGACCTTCCTTTTTTCAGTTGCTATATGAAAATTTCCTTCTTTTTTTCACTTAGCACTTGAAAATTTCCTTCTTTTTTTTTAATATAAATGAAAAAAGGAAGGAGATTTTAATATGGAATCAAAAAAAAGACACATAAAAAGATTATTACCTCTTCCTAAGAATAGTTTCTTTTTATTTGGACCAAGAGGATCCGGCAAATCTACTTGGGTAAAAAAAAACTACCCTAATTCTTCTTGTATTGATTTATTAATACCTAACATATTAAGAACTTACTCTGGAAATCCCGAGCATTTAATTAACTATGTCCATGGATTAAAAGGAATAAAAACAGTAATTATTGATGAAATTCAAAAAGTTCCAGAACTATTATCTGTGATACATTTTCTAATCGAAGAAAAAAAGGGGTTTCAGTTTATTTTAACAGGATCAAGTGCAAGAAAATTAAAAAGAGCTGGTGTTGATTTATTAGCAGGCAGAGCTATCAAAAAATCAATGCATCCCTTTTTAGCTTCCGAATTACAAGATTTGTTTCAACTAGATCACGCACTTAAGTATGGAATGCTGCCACTAATATGGGACTCAGATGATCAGCAAGAAGTTTTGGATTCATATGTTGATCTTTATATTTTAGAAGAAGTTCAATTTGAAGGATTAGTCCGTAACTTAGGCAATTTTTCAAGATTCTTATCTATTATTGCTTTTTCTCATGGAAGTATTTTGAATTTGAGTAATATTGCAAGAGAATGTGAAGTAAAAAGATCTATGGTTGATAACTTTATTTCAATTTTGCAAGACTTACTAATAGCAAGCACTATCCCAATATTTACTAAAAGAGCAAAACGGATGTTGATATCTCATTCAAAATTCTATCTTTTTGACGTGGGAATTTTTAAAGCAATGCGAAAAACCGGTATATTAGATTCAAATAGTGAAATTGATGGAAGCGCTTTAGAGGGGTTAGTTTTTCAACATCTTAAAACCTGGTGTGAATATACCAAAGAGAAAAATGCTCTCTTTTTTTGGCGCACAAAATCAGGAGTAGAAGTTGATTTTATTGTTTATGGAAAAAGTGGATTTTGGGCTATTGAAGTAAAAAATAACACAAAAGTATCTTTTAAAGATGTAAAGGGACTTATTCATTTTTCTGAAGATTATCCAGAATGCACGCCTATTCTTCTATATCGAGGTAATCAAAGACTTAAAATTAAGGGGATATTATGTATGCCTTGCGATGAATTTTTAAAACAGATAATTCCCGACCAATCTCTGTTTTAATTTTTTTTGTAAAAGAATTTTTTTCAAATTTAAAAAATTATTTTTTAATAAATCATAGGTTGCAGGATAGACTAGTAAACATTTGACTTTGTAGATTATTTAGGTTAAATTATTTACCTATATAAATGCATTTTTTGAGGATTTTTTATATGTTATCAAATGAGATAAGAAGAAGTTTTTTAAAATATTTCAAATCGCAATCACATACTATCGTTCCATCAGGGTCACTCCTGCCCCACGATGATCCAACACTTTTATTTACAAATGCCGGAATGAATCAGTTTAAAGATGTTTTTTTAGGAAAAAGCAAAAGATCGTATAAAAGAGCAACCTCTTCTCAAAAATGCATAAGAGCAGGAGGCAAACACAATGACTTAGAAAATGTAGGATTCACATCTAGACATTTAACCTTTTTTGAGATGATGGGTAACTTTTCATTTGGGGATTATTTCAAAAAAGAAGCTATTAGCTTTGCATATGATGTATCAACACATATTTTTGGATTTGATCCAGAAAAAATATGGGCAACAGTTTTCAGAGATGATGATGAAGCTTTTGAGCTTTGGAAAAAGTATCTTCCGGAAAAAAGAATAGTTAGATTTGGAGAAGAGGAAAATTTTTGGGCTATGGGAGATGTTGGACCATGTGGGCCTTGCTCTGAACTACTCTATGATAGAGGAGATAAATACTCTGATGCTAAATCACCTATATATGATCCTGATGGAGAGAGATATTTAGAATTTTGGAATTTAGTTTTCATGCAGTTTAATAGAGATATTTCTGGCAAAATGAACCCTCTTCCTAGTCAATCAGTAGATACAGGTGCGGGGTTAGAGAGAGTTGTTTCAATAAAAATGGGCGTAGATTCAGTTTATGCAACAGATGTTTTCCAGGAGATAATTCATGAAATAGAGAGTATTTCTAAAGTAAAATACGATGAAAAAAATAAAGATATTGCTCCTGCTTTTCATGTTATATCAGATCACATTAGATGTTTAGCATTTGCGATAGCTGATGGGATAATGCCTAGCAATATTGAAAGAGGATACGTACTTAGAAAAATACTCAGAAGAGCAGCTAGATACGGAAAAGTTTTAAAACTAGATAAGCCTTTTTTAGCGAAGCTTCTTCCGAAACTCACATCTATTATGGGGGAAGACTATCCAGAGCTGAAAGCATCAGAGAAAAGAACAGCCGAGATATTAAATTTAGAAGAAGAAGCCTTTATAAAAACTCTTAAAAGAGGCGGCTCTTTAATGCATGAGGTGATAAGTTTTGCAAAAAAAGATAAAAGAAAAATTTTAGGAGAAGAAGCATTTAAATTAAAAGATACCTATGGGTTTCCGATAGAGGAAATTCTGCTTATCGCTAAAGATGAGCATTTAGATGTCGATCTAAAGAAATTCAATACTCTAGAGATGCAAGCAAAAGACAGATCTAGAAAAGCTCAAGAAAAGCATTTAGATACTTTTGATAAAAACTTTTTCGAAGATTTCACAAAAACCCACTCTCCTTGTGAATATGCAGGGCATAGCTTTTATGAAACCGATAGTAAAATTATAGCTATTGTCGATAAAAACAAATTTACAGATGAGATCAAAAAAAATGAGTGCGCAATTATAATTTTAGATAAAACTCCATTTTATGCAGAGATGGGCGGACAAATTGGAGACAAGGGGGAAATTTTTATTGGAAATAGCATTTTCAAAGTTGAAGATACTCAAACGCCATATCCTGGAGTTATAATACACATTGGAAAACTCATAGAGGGAACTTTAAAAAAAGCTGATAGAGTTAAAGCTAAAATAGATATTGAAAGAAGAAAAAAAATAGAAGCTAATCACTCAGCTACTCATTTAATTCATTTTGCATTAGCTAAAGTTTTAGGAGAGCATATTAAACAGGCAGGATCTTTAGTCGATGATAAAAAATTTCGTTTTGACTTCGATCATCATAAAGCGCTTTCTTTAAAAGAGATTAGAGAAGTTGAAAGAGTTGTAAATGCTAAAATTAGAGATAACATAAAAGTAAAAGCCTTTGAAATACCTTTTGAAGAAGCTCAAAAGGATAAATCCATTAGACAGATTTTTGGAGAGAAATACTCGGATGTAGTAAGAGTTATTGAGATGGGAGAGTCAAAGGAGCTTTGCGGAGGAGCTCACACAGATTTTACTGGAAATATAGGTTATTTTAGAATTTTCAAGGAAGGCTCAATTGCGCAAGGGGTTAGAAGAATAGAAGCAATAACAGGAGAAGCTGCTGAAGATTATGTATATGACACAGAAGATGTAATGCAAAATATAGCCATAAACTTAAAAACCCCTACTAATAGAATAGAAGATAAAATCTCGTTTTTATTAGAAGAGAATAAAAATCTATCTTTAACACTTAAACAATCTAAACAAAATGAGCTAAAAAATCTAATATCTACAATAGCAAAAAAAGTTGAGAGTATTAACTCTATAAATGTGATAACCGAAATTGTTGAAGTAGATCCAAAAGATCTAAAAACTTTTTCTGAAAATCTCTTAAAAAATGTAAAATCAGCCGTTGTTGCAATTGCATGTAAAACAGATAGTCGCTGCCAAATTTTTATTAAAATCAGCCCTGATCTAATAGATAAAAACATCTTTGCAAACGATCTTATAAAAGCGATCTCTCCAATAATAAATGGAGGAGGTGGCGGAAAAAAAGATCAAGCGCAAGCTGGCGGAAAAGATGCTACAAAAATCTTTGACGCTTTTAATAAAATTAAAACCATAATAAAAGAAAAGAAAAGTGATCGATTCTAAATCAATGATTTACAACTCTGGTATTTCTAAATCTAAATTTTTTAAATCGGGGATTTATAAATCTAGATTTTTTGATGAATTTTTAGATAAACTAAAATCTAAAAATTCTATTTTAGTAGATGATATTTTAGATCCTGAAATATCATTTTTAACTACATTTCTAAATCAAAGTTTAAAAAAAGATATTTTAATAATTTCAACAGATAGAAGAAAAGATCTACTCTATAAAAATCTATCCTCTTTTAATGATAACCTTTTAGAGTTTTTATCTTGGGAGACTCTTCCTTTTGAAGAGATAAAACCATCTTTAGATATTATTGGTCAAAGATTCGATACGCTTAACAAACTTCAAGTTTCTAAAAAAAACAATCTTTTGATATGCACACTTCACTCTCTTCTACAAAAAATCATCCCATCTGATGTTTTAAAAGATCTATCTTTGCATCTAAAAATAAATGAGTCCCATGATTTTGATGATCTAATAAAGAAACTTGTTCATTTAGGGTATAAAAAAGAGACTTTAGTATCTGATAAGGCTCAATTTGCAACTCGTGGATATATAATCGATATTTTCCCAACGAATCTAGATCATCCCTATAGAATAGAGTTTTTCTCAGATGAAATAGAATCCATTAGAACATTTGATTTAGAGACTCAGAAATCTGTAGAAAGAAAAAAATCTGTAGATATTTTTTTAGCAGATGAACTCAAATTTTTAAAAGAGGAGAAAAACCCAGCAAATATTTCCTCTTATTTAAAAGATGACTTTTTAGTTATATTTGATGATTTATATCAAGTAGAAGACTCTCTAACAGCTTTAAATAGTTTAAAGATAAAAAACTCAAAATATTTTTTATCTTTCGATTCATTTTTAGAAGAGATTAAAAAAAATCAAAAACTCTATTTTTCTGAAAAGAAAATTGATGATATATCTAGCGTTACATATAAGGAAAACCCCAATACAAAAGATGAAAAAGAGATCTCTTTTGAAGTTTTTCAAAAGCATCTAGATGCTCTATTATTTAAACATCCATTTAGTACATATTTAGATTTTTTAAGTTTAGAAAAATTAGAAAATATCTTAGATCACATAGAAACTTTTATCGATAAAAACTTAAAAGTTATGTTTTTACATCAAAATGAAACAGAAAAAAAACATATCTTAGAGCTCCTAGATAAAAAAAATATAAAAATCTCTTTAGATAAAAATGAAAACATCTTTTTTGAAGAAGGTTTTCTATCTTCAGGATTCATAATACCCGATCAAAATCTCTCAATAATCCCCTATAATGAAATCACAAAAAGAAAAGTCATTAGAAGACAAAAATTTAGAGAGGCTTATCACTCCCCTGTAGCATCTTATCACTCATTAGAGATAGGAGATTTAGTTGTTCATTTCCATAGCGGTATTGGTAAATATTTAGGCTGCGATAGACTATCTAATCATCTAGGGGTAGAGACAGAGTTTTTAATACTTGAATATGCTAACGGCTCAAAATTATATGTTCCCATCTCTCAATCACATCTAGTTACAAGATATATCGGCTCAACAGAGACCATGCCTACACTTACTCTGCTAGGATCAAACAAATGGCAAAAAACAAAAGCTTTAGCTCAAAAGCAGATAATTGGATACGCTTCTGATCTTTTACATATCCAAGCTATAAGAGAATTAGAGGGCGGATTTGAATATGATGAAGATTCAGAAGAAACTGAGCTTTTTGATTTAGATTTTCCATATGTTGAAACCCAGGATCAAAAAAGAGCTATAGATGATCTTAAAAATGATATGATGCAAAAAAAAGCTATGGATCGCTTAATCTTGGGCGATGTTGGCTATGGAAAAACTGAAGTTGCAATGAGAGCAGCTTTTAAAGCTGTCTATGACGGAAAAAAGCAAGTAGCTGTTTTAGTACCGACTACTGTTTTAGCGATGCAACATTTTGATACTTTTAAAGAGAGAATGTCATCTTTTCCAATTATAATAGATATAGTATCTCGTTTTAAAACTGCAAAAGAAAATAAAAACACTCTAGAAAATGTAAAAACAGGCAAAATAGATATTTTAATAGGAACTCACAGGATTCTTTCTCAAGATGTCTCATTTAAAGATTTAGGTCTTTTAATAGTTGATGAAGAGCAAAGATTTGGAGTTAGGGCAAAAGAGCACTTAAAAAAAATTAAAAAAGGCGTTGATTGTTTAACTTTGAGCGCCACTCCTATCCCTAGAACCCTATACATGTCACTGATTAAAGTAAAAGAGATGTCGGTGATAAATACTCCCCCTCAAGATAGGCTGCCTATAAAAACTATAATTTCAGAAAACGAAGATGAAGTTATAAAAAACGCAATTTTAAGAGAAAAATCTCGTCAAGGCCAACTCTTTTTCATTCATAATAGAGTAGAGAGTATTTATAAAAGATTAGAGCACATAGAAAAATTAGTTAAAAATTGCACCTGCGCTGTAGTTCATGGTCAAATGTCAACTAAAGATGTCGATCTAACTTTTCATAAATTTAAAAAAGGTGAGATTGACATTTTATTTGCTACAACCATCATAGAAAATGGAATAGACGTTCCCAATGCTAATACAATAATTATCGATAGAGCTGACACCTTTGGTCTAGCTGATCTTTACCAATTAAGAGGAAGAGTTGGTCGCTGGAATAGATCTGCATACGCCTATTTTTTAACTCCAAAAAATAGACAAATCTCTGAAATCTCCCAAAAAAGGTTATCAGCTCTTTTAGAAGCTCCAACTTTTGGAGGAGGCATGGCAATTGCTATGAGAGATTTAGAAATAAGAGGAGCTGGAGATATTTTAGGAATTAAACAATCAGGGCAAATCTCAAACATTGGTTTTCATCTATATTGCAAGCTTTTAAAAAGAGCAATTCTTAGTATTCAAAACAAAAAAGAAGCCTCTTTTATTGAAACCAAAATGGAGTTTTCATACCCCGCGTATCTTCCAGATGAGTATATCCCCCATGAAAATCTACGTATGGAGATCTACTATAGGCTAGGAGAAGCTCAATCAAACAAAACAATAGATGATATATCAACAGAGCTAAAAGATAGATTTGGGTCTTTGCCAGAGCCTGTTAAAGAGCTAATATCTCTTAGTAAAATAAAAATATTTGCTAATCTAAACTCATTTACTCACTTAAAATTTGGAGATTTTACTCTATATTGTGAAAGGCTTTTTGAAAGCAAGAAAACACACAAAAATCTTATCTTACCTAAAAAAAGAGATATTTTAAAATTTGAAGAAGATATCATCTCGATGCTAAAAGATAGTTTTAATATTTCATCTTAAAGATGCTAAGTTAAATCTATATTGAAAAATATAAGAGAAGAAAAAGTAATTGTTTTGCCTCCTTCTAGTATTGCTTTAGCATCACTTTTCAATTTTTTTAATAAGTCATAATCAGACAATTTGCACCACTCTTTTTTTATTTTTATTCTTTTTTCTGATGACAGCTCTTCTAAAGCATATATTAGGGCATCTTTTTCAGATTTTTCTAAATGCTTAAAGACACTTCTTAGTTTTTCATCATCACTTACAGGGAGTAGATGGAGAATGCTCATTCCACCGCTTGGCTTCATCGCTGCGTTCAATTTTAATGCGCCCCTAGCTTCCCTAGCTATTCCCTGAGCTTGTACCAATGAATCTTGTTGTTCATCAAAATGTTCTGTTAAAGATTTTTGCTCTAGTTTTAATCCTCTAATTTCTCGTTCTAACTTAAGAATATCATCATCTCTCTCAAGATCAGTCTGAGTTCCTAGAGTTACAGTTTCTTTCTTTTTAATCTTACTTGGTTTTTGTTTCTCAGTCCGTTTTGCCATTGTAGATAAATGATCTAAAGCATCATTTGGACGGTTTTCATCTAAAGCTTCATTAATAGTAGCTATATAACTTATATGCCCTCTATAGGGGCTTCTCAATGAAGCATCTGCTATATTATTTAAAAATCTTTTTGCATCTTGAAATTCTTTTGCCTCTATAGATTTCCTAATTTCTCGAATTTGCAATCCTAGAAATTCTGGAGAATTTCTGAATTTATCAATAAGCTCTTCTTTAGGAACTCCTTTTGTCAAACACCTATAAGCCACAGCTCCAATTACACCTACACCAAGACATACACCTAGTAAAATATTCTTTCCAATAATTGTATAATTATTTGATTCATTACTATAAGAGCTCTGGAACGCGCCTTGCTCAGCTATAGTAATTGGTAAATTCATTAAAAATAGTGCCGATGCACCTAATAAAGGTCTTGCTGTTGGTTTTATACTACTTAAAAAGCTAGTCTCTCTTTTTTCAACTGAACTATTTGGATTAATTGAGCTCATTTTTTATTTTCTTTTTAAATTGTTAGCATTTTAACTTAAAAGAATCACTTTATATCAAGAAAATAATTTATTTCTATACAATCATTTCATTTTTTAAACAACCAGTCCCATCATAGAACTAATATCACTTAGCAAAATAAAAATATTTGCTAATCTAAACTCATTTACTCACTTAAAATTTGGAGATTTTACTCTATATTGTGAAAGGCTTTTTGAAAGCAAGAAAACACACAAAAATCTTATCTTACCTAAGAAAGAAGATATCATCTCGATGCTAAAAGATAGTTTTAGTATTGCATAGTTAGAAAAAAAGAGCTCAAAATAATATTTGAGCTCTTTAGATTTTAATTATTATTTGGTTCCTTGTCGTAATAATTCTTGAACTTGTGCTTTCAATACTTGTACCAATTGATCTTCAGGGATTTTCCTCCAGCCATTGTTAATTTTTATTCTATCTTCTCGCGGAGTCTGATCTAAAACTTGTTGTAGAGCATCTTGTTCACTTTGGGTTA
>JAAKFN010000032.1 GCA_011065045.1 Candidatus Anoxychlamydiales bacterium | reverse complement strand
TTTGGTGATAATTGCATCAATTCCTTGATCTGCTATATTTGGGTTTGAAGATAAGGATAATCCAGAGATTTCTAATGAGTTATTAGCAAATTCATAACGAAAAAGTTTTTCAAGCAGATCTGTCGATTCATATTCATTTAACCCTCTAATATCTTCAACAGTTATATGAATCAAATCTAAAATTTTCATTTTAAAAATATATTCTAAATAATTTTCATCTTATTATCATAAAATATACTTATTAAGATTATAAATTTTTATACAAAAATAGTGAAAAGATATATTTCTGTAGCTTTTAGTATAGGTTAAGACAAGAATTAAATTAAAAAAACAAGGTATTATAATTTGAGAAAAGAATGTGTTTAATTCCTTATATTATAACAATTTTTTTGTTTTTTTAATGTATTTTTCTATATATTCTTGCTCTCCTTCATCTATTCTATATAATTCGTAAACTAATAAATCCAACACATCTTGCTTTGTAGTAATATCGCTTCCCTTTCTCTCAAGATCAAGAATCTCTTTAGTAATTGTTTCTATTTTTTGGATTAAATCTTTCTCTTTTTTATTTAATAAATCAATATTCAATTTAATGGGTATATCTAATAGTGCCGATGTCCCTAGCTCTAGATCTGCATCTTTCTTCTTTCCCATTACATCTAAATAAAACTTAATTAACTTTGAGTTCAGTACTCCTAATAAGTAAGTCATTGATTGAGTCAAGTTTCCTTTAATCTTTGGTTTTTGTGCATAAAAATAGGAACCAAAAACCCAATCATGATTATTGCTGTAAATGAACCAAAAGTCCAATCTTGGGACTCTAAAACCAATAAAAATCACCTCAGCAAACTTATCAACATTTTTATTGCTATTAGAGGGTACTTCCTTTATATTCCCTAATTCAATTTCATTTCTTTCCAAATATTCTGAAAAAGTTTTTATTGCTAAGGCTGCTCTTAAATCATGGATAACCAATACATAACGTTCAATGTCGTCTTGGACAGTATATTTGTAAGTGTCACCTAATTTTCTCGATGGACGGAATAGATCATCTGGAATTCCATCGGGTTTCTCCTCAAATGTGAATTTTTCTCTATAGGGTTTAGATAACATGTTATTTTGGCTACAAATAAAACCATCCTTAATCCTCGTTTGAATATTCTTAATTTTTGAATATATTTCCTTATAATCTTCAACTAAGAATACCCAATTCTCATTTACATCCCATTCAGTAATGTCATATTGGCCGCAGTATTCCAATTCTTCGAGGGGATTTGTCTCTCCAACTAATTCTTTTTGCTTTTTCTCATAGATATAGGCATCAAAAAATTTATTTTTCTCGTGAGGAGCTTCTTTTTTATATGATATGATGGTGTTATTAATATTAACTCCTTTGAAAATCTTTAATTCTCTAAAATCAATAATTTTTAGAACATTTACCTTTTCCTTCAAAAACTTTTTTAAGTAATTAGCATAAGCCGCTTCAGGCCAATAGCGACCAACGATAAACATGAAATATCCTCCCTCATTAAGCAAATAGTAGCTTCTAACTATGAAATCATAGAAAATATCACCTTGTCCGTGATGTAATCCTTGAAAATAATCCAACTCTCGGAGAATTTCTTGTTCCTTTTTAGGGGCATTAGTTATTCGGAAATAAGGTGGATTTCCGATTATAATATCAAATCCTTTTCTTTTCAAGAATACTTCGGGAAATTCTAAAATCCAATGCAAACTCTTGGCGATATTTAGATCATCAAGAGTAAAATCGTATTTCCTACAAAATCTTTCATTTAATCTATTATTAAAGTATTTTGTTAAATCCTTTAGAAATGAGTTTAATAATACTGCTTTTGCTGAATTAAGTGAAACAATCAGAATTCTGACAAGAAAATCTTTTAATCGAAGGAGTCTTTTAAAATCTATTAACGTAAAGGTTGGTTTCGAAAGAATTCTATTTAATTGATTGATTTCTTCCTCTATATTAGTTTTAAATTTTAATCCTTCGCTAACTTCATTCAAATATTGTTTCAGTTCAAATATTAATTTGAGTTTGTGGTGTAACTTAGTTAATGGTTCAGTTTGAATAAATCCCATTAATCCTTGACCTTCCGGAAATTCTTGCTGATTCAATTCAGTATAACCTATCAAAGAATTACCTGGACGTAAGTTAAAATGTATATTAGGGAACATCAAAAAATACTTCTGGTCTAAATTAAAATGTTTTGCTAATGAAAGGAATAATCGTGCTCTTGCTACTTTAAGAGCCCTAGGATTAATATCCACACCATAGATATTTTTAGATAAGATTATGAAGAATTTTACATATAAATTGAATAATTCCTCTTCTTCCAAGTCTAAAAGATCTATTGTTTTTATCTTACCGTCATTTCCTATTATTTTAATTTTCATTCCATCTTTAATTCCTAATTTTATAAGCCTTTCTCTTATCATTTTATACAATTTTAATAAATATTCAATAGCACTTTCTAAAAAATGAGCTGACCCTACGGCAGGATCTGCGATTTTCACGTCTTTTAACACTTTAAAAACTAGAAACAGAAGACTTTTATCCTCGGTTTGAAAAATATCTTTAATATCTGTAAATGTTTTATTATTTAAAGCAAAAATCTTTCCTAGAAGAAAGGCGTTTATATTCTCCTCACATATATAAGCTGTTATGGCTTCTGGAGTATAAAAAGCTCCTAAATCCTTTCTTTCCTTGAATGAAATTATCTTTTCATAGATTGCTCCCAATACATATTCATCAATATTTCCCTCCGTCCAATCTCTACTTTCTAAAAGATTTAAAATTGGTGCTATTTCTACACGTTTAGGTTCGGTCTTAATTAAAATATTTGTCTGGTCTTTTTTATAAAAAAGGTTATCAGGTAGGCTTACTTTCTCATATTCTCCATTTAGAAAAGGAGCAGTCCCTGTTACCACAATTCTTCCCAATTTCTCATCATTAATAAATATATTGTCATCAGGTTGACTTTGCATTTTATCAAATAGGTTTCTCAAGAAGTCATAATAAGTTTTAAAACCTAATTCTTTGAAACTTTGAAACATATTGATTAAGTATTTTCTATCCTGATTGAGAAAATCCTTTTCTTGCAAGTACCAAATAATCAATAGTTGCAGTAATAAATCTTCTACGAATTCTTCCTTTAAAGTATCATCTGGTATTCCCTTTATGTTGGCAATCATTTTCTCTCTTGAAAGAGCATACAGATAATAAAATTCCTCAATTACATCATCTCTAAGGAATAATTTCTCCCAAGCCATGATCTCTCCTAAATTCTCAATAAGATCATCAAATTTAGCTTGGAAAAGAAGAGTTATTTTATTCAGTTTTTTATAGAGTTTTTGAACATTTATTTGCAATGAACCAGGTTTAATTCTTAGAAATGCTACTTTTTCTCTAGTAAAGATGATACCATATTGTCTAATTGGTTTTTCAACTTCTTCAGAATCTATTATGATTTGTGATCCAATTTTTTTAACAGAAGTTTTAAGATCATCAGATTCTTCAACAACAAGAAGAAATTTCTGGTCTGTTTCTGGATCTACTTGAATGACATAATCTCCATTAATTTTCTCATTCTTTTCATTTAAAAGATTGATTACATTATTATAAGATAGATCCATTATTTATTCACTTTTTAGAAATTAATTTTTAATCTATAATTTCAAACTCTACTAATATAGTTTCTGAAATACCTTCATTCGCCTTAATAATATCTTCTAATTTCAACAAATTTTCATAGGAATTTTCAATAATTGAAGTTATTTTACTATTGGAATTGCTTTGAAAGGTACCATCAATTTTAGTATTCCAATAAGAATTTAACCAATCACTGAATGCAAATTTAGTTAATAATGGCTCAATGGTCTCAAAAAGATTGTTCTGAACTCCGTTTTTTAATAATAAGTCGGGGAGATATAATTCTAGAACAAGAGCGTTTATGATTCTTGTCAAGAATACCGAAATTACAGACTCTTCATTACCTTTTAATACAATCATATATTTCGCTAATTGGTCAAAAATTTTTTCTAGTCTTTTATTTATTGTTCTTAATGGAGTAAATAATGTGATTGAATCATAAAAAGCAACTGTTAATTCTGAAAAATTAATGATGTATCTTTTTACTATATAATCCATTAAGTTTGAGTTTAAAATTGCCATTAATGCATATTTCCCAATCCGAAATTCATCTTCTAAATATAATTTTATCACGTTATTTCCAGCTAAAGTATTATTAGGTTTTACGTATACCCTATATCTATCATTTATTTTAGTAGTTATTAACAAGGTGGAGTCGAATTCTAATCTCCAAGAATCTATATCTAAAAGGTTCGGTGTTGTGTAATTAATAAAGTTAAAATCAGGACGATATTTCTTAACAGTCTTTCCACTAAAAAAATACGGGATAGGAAATTCCTCACTTTTTTCCATTCGGGGGGCATCTTTCCCTCTTTTTCCATGTAAAACATTAATCTTAGATTTATCATAAATCAAAAAAAATAAATTATCGCAATAGAGAATAAATCGATTATATTTTTTAAAAATTGAAACCGAAATTTTATTTGGTTTAAAGTTTTTAAACCTTCTACTTTTAATTGTTATTGGATAATGCATTTTTTCATCTTTTTTGAAAAAAATGCTGATCATTTCTAAAGTAACGCCTGATTCTTTGAATATTTTTGCATCATCTATTAACTCAAAAAGAATAGTTTTCTTCAGAAGAAACTGACGTATGAGGGTGAATTCGTCAACTCGAGCAATGGAGTTATTCACTATAAATCCAAGATATCCCTTTTCTTTCAATAAATGGTAACCTCTTTCAATAAAGATAGCTGAAGTGTTATAAGACCCCCCTGCGCTTTTTTTATCCATGGAAGTGGGATTCCATGTTTTTTGGAGTATATCTCGCTCATTTTTCTTAATTGAATTTTGACCATACGGAGGGTTTCCAACCACGATATCAAACCCTTTACGTTCTAAAAAAACTTCAGGAAATTCAAGAATCCAATGAAAAGGATTAGTTTTCTTTAATTTATCTGTTGAGACCGTACTTTTTTCTGCAAAAATTGTATCAATCTTAATCCTAAAAAGATCCGTTATTTTATTAAGAAGTGTATGTAAGGGTAATAGATTTTTTGAATTGAGTGAAACTATCAGAATTCGTATTAATTTTTGCTTGGTTACTAGGATCTTCTTAAAATCAAGATTACTGATCTTTTTCTTCTTTAGAATCTCGTTTAAATTAACTACTTCTTGTGTGATATCTCCTTTTAATTTAAGGATGCTAGAAGCATCGAAAAGATGAGATCTCAATTCTGAGACTAATTTAATAGATAATAAGATCTCCTCTGTCTTATCAGTATCCAGAAAGTCAAATAAGGTACTTTGAACATCTTCTTCCCCAGATAATATTTGGAGGGTACCTATTAATGAATTTCCTTGTCTTAAATTAAAATGTACATTTGGAAATCTGATAAAAGTCTCATTGTTAGAATCAAAATGTTTTGCTAATGACATGAAAAGCCGTGCTCTAGCCACTTTTAAGGCTC
This sequence comes from Candidatus Anoxychlamydiales bacterium, assembly GCA_011065045.1. Taxonomy (GTDB): domain Bacteria; phylum Chlamydiota; class Chlamydiia; order Chlamydiales; family SM23-39; genus JAAKFX01. The sequence goes on along the minus strand of JAAKFN010000032.1, from coordinate 8,644 downwards.
TAGGATTTATATCTACCCCGTAAATATTTCTTGATAAAATAATGAAAAATTTCAGATATAATCTCAATTGTTCTTGTTTATAGTTTCCAATTAAATTTATTTCCGTTAAGCCTTTATCATTTGAAGCAATAATAAATAATCCTGTTTTGTACCCTAACTTTTTAGCTCTATCTATTATATTTTCGTATAGTTTCAATAACACTTCCATCGCACTCTCGAGAAAATGAGCAGATCCAACAGCGGGGTCTAAAATCTTTACCGTTTTTAGAAATTTAAATATCTTCAATATTTCTTTTTCCGAAGCATTAGCTATAATGACTTTAACATCTTCATCTTTTGACGGAAATAGATTTTTTTTAAGATACTCAAAAATTACTCTTTCACAAATATAGGAAGTAACTACTTCAGGAGTATAAAATGAACCTGTTTCTTTTCTTAAATTAAGTGACATTATTTTTTCATATATTGCTCCTAACACAAATTCATCAATATTCCCTTCTGTCCAATCTCGACTTTCAAATAAATTTAAAATTGGCACGTGAGATATTTTTTTTGGTTCAATTATTTTCAGATCTTCTACTAAATCTTCTACATAAAAGATATTATCTGGAATAATAATCTCTTCAAATTCTCCATTGATAAAGGGAGCCGGACCAGTCACAACAACTTTGCCAAATTCATTTGACTTATGATATAATCCATTTGTTGACTCTCCCATCATTATTTCAAATAGATCTTTCAAGCAAGAATAGAAGGATTGATATCCTAAAGATTTATAATTTTTGAATAAATCAATGCAATAATTGGGATTATTATCAAGAAATCGTTTTTCTTGAAGATACCAAATGATTAACATTTGCATTAGGAGATCTTCCCCAAATTCTTCTTTTTCAGAATCGGAAGAAATTCCGCGAATTTTATTAATCAATTCTTTTTTAGCTTTTCTATACAGTTGATAGAATTCTTCGATAATATCACTTCTATCAAATAATTCTTGCCATAAATCAAAATCTCCAAAACTTTTTGATAATTTCCTAAATTTTTTCATGAAGGCTGGAGATATTTTAGAAAGAGACTTTTTTAATATTTGGACATCAATTTTTAACGTAAATGGTCTCTGTCTTATGAATACTACATTCGAATCATCAAAAATAATACCAAATAAGAGAATAGATTTTTCAGTTTCTTCGGAATCTGAAAAAATTTTATTTCGTGTTGTTTTAACAGTTTCTTTTAAGGAAGTGGTAAAACATATCCTAAGTTTGTAACTTTGACCTGTTGATTCATCTTCCGAGATGATATACTCATTATCATTTACTTTTTCAAATTCCTTTTCAAGTCTTTTGAATAAATCTTCGTAATTTAACTGCTTCATTATGGACCTTCCCATCCAAGAATTTTATAATAAAGACGTCTATTAGTGTCCGATCCAGGATTAAGAAAAGCGTATGCTTCATTAATTAATATAGGCAATCCCTTTATATTTTCATTTTTATCTATGGCTCCCTTCTCAATCAAATGTTTCTTAAAGTCCCCAATATCCCTTGTACTCATTTCAACTAAAGGCAAGTAATCCACTAATGCAATTATTTTACTCCGATCTATACCCTTCTCATCCAAGGTCTTATGTTGTTTCTGTTGACGTAAAAAAACTAATAATTTTTTAATAAATCCTTTTTGAACTATCATTCCTTTGTATTTATCCATTATTTCACGTTCAAAATAGAGATCAAGAGATTTTATTCTATTATATACCATCTTAATATTAAATTCCCCGTCATATTCTTCAACATTCCATAAGTTTTTGAAGACCTTACAAGTAACATCCCTGACATCTTTACCTTCCAACGTCAAAATGAATTGATTGGCTTTAGTTGTACCCCTATAAAGTTCATAGACTCTGAATATATTCTCATTTTTTGTCAATGTATAAAGGGTCTTTTTCTTATCTATGTATTGTTCTATCTCATCAAAATCATGTCTTCGTAACTTGAGTTCTGCTTGAATAAAATTTAATAGCTTAAATTTCTCAATCTCTTCTTGTTGTACGATATCTGTTAAATATTTAGCATCTCCTATTTGACTCAATTTCTCTAGCTCACTTAATTTAGCACTAGCTAAGTCTTTAATTTTCTTTTCGAAAGTTTCATGCTTGATTTCTTCGTCTTCACTGAGAATATAAAACTCTTTTCCAACTAAATAAGTAATATCCTTTATTTTACTCCTAAGTTTTTCCAATATCCCTATGATTGCATTTAATTCGACACCAGGGCTAAAATTTTTAACAAACACATCTCTTTCATTTCCAATTCGGTTTACTCTTCCTACTCTCTGAACAATCTTCATAGGATTCCAAGGAAGATCATAATTAATCACTCCATCTGCATCCTGGAGGTTTACTCCTTCGCTTAAGGAATCTGTCGACACTAATATTTCAATATCACTTCTAAAATACCGTTTTGAGTTGTTAGCAATAGGTGCAAACCTTTCTATGAGATTTTCTTTCTGTTGCTGGTTTAAATCACCAGTTACAATTTTAATTTTCAAACCATCCTTGGAAAAAAGATATGTTAAGGATTTTTGTTGATCTTTTGCCCAATGAAGCAAATTTTTATAAATATAATAAGCAGTATCCCTGTATTGGGTAAATATTATAAACTTTTTCTCATTAATATCATCATAAATTAAATCTTTTAGTTGTTGAAATTTAGGATCATAATAAATAGGTATTTTTACTTTCCCGGAATCCCCTGAAAATTCCCCGACATTAAGAGGTATCCCCGATTCTTCTAATAGCTTGATATCATCAATATGTACTTTAAGATCTGTCATTAATCTTTTATCTCTTATTAGCTCTTCCTTAAAAGCATTTAATCCTATTTTAAGACTTGAAATTAATAGATCGAGTTCATCCGTAGTATCGCAATAATCATAAAAGTCTGATTCCTTCTTGCAAGAATTTTTAATCGTTTGAATGAGCTCCTCTTCATTGTATGTGAGCAAGTTTATTATCAATCGTAATCTCGGATCAATCCTTCCTTCTTCAATATCAACATCATCTTCCTCAAAATCCTTAATAGCATCCTCTTTCTTGGCAATCTTAATACAACCTGAGCTAAATTCTTTTAGTTCAGTTAGAAAATTAGAAGAATTAAGATTCTTAGCATTGTTTATAAAATTAATTAATTCTTTCAAGAAAAGCTCATTTTTAATCATTAATTTAGTCAAAGTTCGCTCAAAAGCGAAAATACTGCTTTCTAGACGTTTTACAAGAAGAAATTTTAGTATGCCTCCAATCGGTACCATTATTTTGCTGTCATCCGAATCTTCCTCAACTGCTTTATCTCCGCTAAAAGCCACGTATCCAGAACTATACAATTTTATGAATGTGAATTCTAGATCCTCAAATAATTCCTCTAAGGATTCCACAAATTCATAATACTTAACGAATTTCCTTTCCTTCCTATTGTAAGTGATTTTATCAGGAACGGGATCTTTAAAGGAATATTCAACCCCTCTTATGTTGATCTTTCCATTCTCTCCAAAACTATCCATTATATATTTTCTTGTTCTTAAGATTATTAGCTTTTTAAAAACGTCATCCTTGATTTCTTGAGCTTTTATAGCAAGATCTTTTTCCAAGGAATCATCTTCCTTCATTTTTATCTTTATATCTCTGTAATCCATAAATAATTTCGTGAGTTGAATGTTCCTTCGCTTAAAATTAGTAAAATTATTATCAGAAAAGAGTTTTATGAGATTATAGATGTCCCAGATATTGTTATTGATGGGAGTTGCTGTCAAAAGTACAAATTTATTCCTAAAACTGTTTTGGTCATTTTCTTCCTTAAATCGCAATGCTTTAGCATTCTTCCAGCGATTAGTTGCTCTATTTCGAAATTTATGTGCCTCATCAATGAGGATTAAATCATAATCTTTATGAAAGTCTGAACTGTATAAAGTCTCAGGACTCATCATTCCAAACTTACCTAAAGATAAAAAATGAACTTCTCCTACATAATTATTTCCAATAACTTGATATTTTACAATTCTGTTTTCAGTTTCAAGTTTTACATTGTGAGTTTTTGAAAAAAAGTCTCCGGTCTTAAATAATAAATATCGCCATTGCTTTATTAAAGCAGGAGGCAGAATTAAAAGGACTCTTCGAGGTTTATTGATTCCGTAACTCTTAGGATCCCATTCCAGCAAACCTCCGGTAATATATTCCTCAATTAAGCCTGCTCCGATAAAGCTTTTCCCGAGACCTACGCTATCTGCAATAATACAACCGTTAAATTCGGAAATAATTTCAATCGCATTAAGAACACCCACTAATTGAAATTGTGCCAAAATATCTTCCTTTTCAATTGGATCAATACGTCCTTTTAACCAGATCCAAGTTAAAAATTTAAATAATGTTTTAGGAGAGACATATTTACCAAAGGGATTTTTCTTTCTCGGGCTTAAAGCATTAGAAAATTTGATTATTTCAATGAGATCATCTTTAAAATCTTCAGAATGATTATCCCATAGGTCATAGAACCATTTATATAAATAAATTACTTGGTCTCGATCAGTAAATCGTGTATTTAATTCCCTACTTATCTCAGTTCCTGGACGCGTAAAATTTGATGAGCCTACGATTGCGGCCCCTGGTGTAAATTCCTCTGAAACCCCTAATTGAGAAGGATTATTGATGAAAAGATAAAGTTTCGAATGCAATTTACCTTCTGTAAAGACTTTAAAGTCCGCGTATCCCCCTTGTATTAATTGATTTAATTCCTTTAAATTTTTAATATTTTCATTGCTCAAGTCTCCGCTTAGATCTTCTAGTAATTTGGTTTTGATTCTTAATTTATAACCCGTAGAAATTTCTTTAAAGGTTGGAAAATCTAATTCTCGTCCAATCAAAATTTTAAAAAAGCCCTTCTTCATATCTTTTGGCAATTTATCTTTAATAAGATTCCAACCGCTTAAAAAGAAATATCCCACCGCGAAATTAGCTTCCTTTGAGTTCGCTATTAATCTTTCGAGGGTTGTGATTACTTTTCTATCTGGGCTATTATCTAAAATATATGCCATTACTATTTCAACTTGTACATTTTAATAGGGGATTTTATTCTTTTATACTTCATATTAACTTTTTTCTTCTTATAAATTTAGTATCTAAAAATTACTAAGATAGAATTAACACATTCTTAAATGACATTTTAGACATTTAAAAATACTTATATTTGAATTACACAAATATTCAATTATCAAGAAAATAAAAAAAAAAAAGACAAAGTGATTAAGAGTATCAATTCTATCGATGTTTATAAATATCTATTACAAAAATGAATGAGGATTAATACTAATGGTTGAACGATTGCTTAATAAGTATAGAAAAAACATCGTAATGTTAGACAGCATTCTGCAATGGGCTTTAAACCCAACTTCAAAGAGTGCTGGATATGGGTTTGAAAAAAATTACGACCACATAATGGAAAATCTAAAAATAACTCATGATCTTTCAATACCAGAAGTTGAAAAGGTTATCAAGGAACTTAGAGAAGAATTAAGCGAATTTCTGAAAGAAGAAGGGGAAATCTACGAAATTCAAAAGAATATTATAGCCGAAATCAATAAAAGTCATTATCCTATTTTCTTTAAATTTATAAAAAGAAGAATTAGCAAGGCTAGTAAAGAAATTATTAATTTTTTGAACATTTATAAAAGACACCCTGTCGGCTATAATGACTTGCAAGCTCAGTATTAATGTAGAAGAAAGTAAAATAATACATGCTGGAATCCTTAAGGTACTCTATTGGATTTCTTCAGGCAATATTAACAACAGTTCATCATCCCCGAAATTAATACCGTTTCTTGGTAAAATCCTTGAGGATTTAAAGTTAAAATGGAATCCTGATAAAGTTAGCGTAAAACAGTATGTAAAGAATCTTAAAGATAACAACAAGCTGGATGTTGTTCATTTTTTGGTAGGGTTAATAGAAAGAGATGAGATTTACACGCGATATTTCAACAAATCTTCGAGTTCTGCTAGAGTACGAACAATCTCGCCATTGGCTTTTAAGTTTCGCTAAATGCATAATTAAGCCTTTTAAGTTTCGCTAAATGCATACTTAAGCAGCCAAATCTTTTTTTTCAATATCATAATTTACCAAAATGATTTATTTGACAATTTTTGATACCACTCTTTTAATTTTAATGGACGACTATCAATTATTCTCAGATAAGTAGCGGGGCCAGAGAGTCTACTACGCCATCTTATTTCTGTATCTTCCTCAGATTTTTTTCCCCCAATTAACATCTCGCCTCCTTGATGTTCTACAATTGATAACACGTTATTTTCCATGCTATAATGTGGATAGCCTAAAGGACCAACTTTTAGACCCAATTCTATATATATTAAAGGACTTTGTATATTCCGGTACTCCGTATATTCTGGTACAATCACTGTAGCGGTAACTCTTATAAGACTCCTTAATTTGTTTTGAATTAATTCTTCAACATGCTTTCTTTCTTCATCATACTTTTTATCATCTTCTAACGTTTCTAAATGATCCTTATCTAAATATTCCTTAGCCTCAGTATAGGTATGACCCCACAAATATTCGCCCTCTTTACCTTTCTTTTTTTCCTTTTCAAGATGTTCATATTTTTCTTGTAATCTTTCTTTTTCTATTTTTTCACGGTATGCGTAATCGTATTTTTGCCAATTCTTCATCGCACCTAAGAACTTGTCTGTATAATCTACTAAACCAACTTCAATATAACTCCCTCCAAATAGCAACATTTAGACTTTCACCTACGATAATTTGATAGATTTTTCATTTATCCTTATATAAAAATGTAATAAAGAGCAGTTTAGGCTCAGAATTTTTACTTCTTTTAATTATTTTTCTAAATGACCTAAGTTTGAAAATTTTTCTACCATAATTCTTTTAAGACTTCCCATTGGTTACATCAAGTTCTCTTCTATATTATTTTTCATATCTAATCTACAATTTCCTTGACTACCTTTGTTTGATGATTTCCCTTTTTAAAGGTAAAAATGTCTGTTATAAACGAATCCAACGACTTTTCATGAGAAATGATAATCATCTGAGCAGTATTGAGCGTATCGAATATCTCCTGCATCCGGTTAACTTGTTGCTGACTAAATCCGTCGGTAGGTTCGTCTAAAATTAGCAAATCTTTTGTCTTCACGTCTTGATACCGTTCATTAATAATTTTAGTTAAACCTAACCTATAAGCCAGAGATATCGCGCTCTTTTCCCCTCCTGAGAGGTCATGAAAAGGTGAATCGTAACCGTTTACATTAATTATTGGCTGAAAATCATCAGGGCGAATCTCAACTTCGATATTTCCGCTCTCAACTAGGATGTTAAACCATTCTTTAAAAAATATATTAAAATCACGAGCGCTTGAAATTAAAATCTCCCTTTCAATATCTCTTAACAAAGTTGGAAACTGTTCTATTACCCAATTCTTAATTTCAGAATAGAGTTCCCACTTCTCTTTTAACTTTGTTTTTTCTTTTAAACCAGTCTTTAATTCATTAACTTCCTTATTCAAATATTCTTGAGTCTTTCTTTCAGCACTTAGATCTATTTCGATGGCTTTATTTTGGGATTTCAATTTTTCTATCTTCTCTTCAAAAGAATCTAAATTCTCTATAATATCCAATTCTAATTTTTTTAATTCTGTTATATCAGTGATTTTAAAAGCTTTTAATGTATCTTCAATTTCTTTTTGTAGCTTGTTTATTTTACTAATTATTTCATCGAGTTTTTTCTGACTATCTTCTTCTTGTCTTTTACTTGCTTCGGCTAATTTCTCATATAACTCTATCTTACCTTTATTTGCTGAATACTCTTGTAAATTCTTCAAATCATCTCCTAATTTTTCAATTTTTTCAGTTAACATTTCTATTTCTTTCGAAAATGAATCTGCTTTATCTAATGCGTCCTTTAATTCTCCTTTAAATCGTTTTTCTTCATGAATTTCTTGTCCACACAGCGAACATTTTCCTTCGTCTAATAATTTATTGATATCTTCAATTTTTTGCTCGATAACTGCTTTCTTTTTTTCTTTCTCAGAAATCTGTTTTCGCACATCTGAGATTTGGTCGCGTACTTGCTTTTCTGTTAATTTTGTTGATAGTTCGACTAACACGATTTTTTTGACTTCTTCTTCATTTAACTTAATGTTATTTTTAGCGGTCTCAAGGTCTTTATTAAGCTGCTCTCGTAATTCCGTAAATTCTTTAAAAGTTCTTTCTCTACTCTCCAATTCTATTATTTTTTTAGAGACATCCTCTTTTTTTGATTTAATTTCATCAAGATCTTTTTGGATAAGACTAATTTCCTTTTGTTTTAATTCGCTCTCCTTTTCCATGCCATTAATTTTACTCTCTTGGACTCGTATTTCATTTTCCTTTTCAGGAATTTTATCTTCGATCCCTTCAAATTGACTAAGTCTACCTGTAATCTTGGTAATATCGTGTCTTAGTTGATCACTTACGACTTTTATATTTCTTATGGCAACTTCATATTTCTCAATACCAAACACATCTTTCAAAATCTCAAATCGTTTATCCGGATCAGCTTCTAAAATCTCTTTTACTGATTCCTGCGGAGTA
>JAAKFN010000031.1 GCA_011065045.1 Candidatus Anoxychlamydiales bacterium | reverse complement strand
TGGAGTATCCGTAGGTGTGTATGTATCTCTTCCGACTAACTTCTGCATAAAATGCCCCCTAATCAACCAGTTGCCCCTGATCCTCACGGTTCAAGCCCCTTCCTTTAGGGAGGGGTGATTGACTTTTATAGTTGATCCTTCTTGTTAGTATAAAAGCAAAAAAATTCTCTATCAAGATGAATATGAAAAATTCAAAAAAAATAAAAATGAATCAATCGGAAAAGTCTATTTAAACTTTTTACCTATTATTTTTTACTATTTCAATTTCGTAACAATTTGTTTGAGAAAAACTTTTATCTTCTAATATTGTTGAAACCAAAATGGTGATTTTTTGAGCTGTTTCATCAATCGAAAACTCATAAAATTTGTTTTCTTTAATTTTTCCTTCAGCAAAATAAGTAGTAACATCTCCTGTTTCATCTAATAGAGAAACAATAGATTTAGAATTTTCTAAAGTATTCCAGAGACCTAAAATTCTTATTTTTACTAAATTTTTGGACTCTTTTATATAAACTTTTGCTTTTATTACAGTATAATCTTTCGGAAAGCTATGTAAATTTTCTTTTGTTGCATTTAAAATTTTTAGAGAAACAGTTTTTTTTTCTTCTACCTCTTGAAATTCTAAAACTCCATTTTTTATAGCGAATGCTTGAAATATTCTCATAAGAAAACCTCCAAAAAGTTGTATTATTAGCCTCTCTCAAATTCTTTCAAAGAACTAAGAGACGATGGTAAAAAATTAGCTATTGTAAGCTCATATATTATAGCCTTTGAGATTGATTTATCTTCTAATTGTTTAGCTACTAAAAGAGTTATCTTTTTTGTTATTTTGATTTGCTTTTCAGAAACTTCCATTTCAATATTAATTGGAAGTTTTAATTTTTCTAGGGCTTCCCAACTGAGATATTCGCCTAACTCATCTATCAAAGCTGCGAAAATTAGAGCTTTTTTTGTTGCATTTGAAAAACTTATATCTATTGTTAAATCTGGAGATGAATCATAAATAAATCCCTTAACTTTAGTATATGTTTTGGGACATGCAGAGAAATGATCACGAAATATCTTTTTATGGGATTTATCAACTTCAAGATTTTCTGTAATTTGTAGTATTTGAACATTACGGTTATTTGCTAAAATTTTTACCATTTTTTGTGCCTCCAAAGAATAGTTCCAAGCAATTTAAATCTTTTTGAAATTTAATTAGAAATAAAAAAAATATTAAAAATATTTGTTTATGCTTAATCGTTTTCAAGAAGAGGATTTGTTTTAACTCTCCAAAGAGGAAGAAAGAAAAGAAGCGCTAGAATAGAACATACAGTTAAGATAAGAAAGAAACCCTCCCAACCTAGTTTTTTAATCATAATCCCTAATGGCCCGCCTGCCATAGCAGCTCCTATATATGCAAACCATCCTAAAAAGCCGGTTGCAGTACCTACAGCTTTTTTATGGGACAGCTCTGCTGCTGCCATTCCTATTAACATTTGAGGACCAAAAATAAAAAACCCTATAAAAAACACTAAAATAGATTGCACAAGAACAACACCACCTGGTGTTTTCCACATTAAATAAAGACTAATTAAAACTCCTAGAGTAAATAAAACATTTACAGGACCTCTTTTGCCTTTGAAAATAAAATCAGAACTCCAACCAGCAGCTAAACTTCCTACAAACCCCCCGATTTCAAACCAAAATACACACGTTCCTGCGACAATATAAGAATAACCTTTGGTTTCTACTAAATAGACTAGAGTCCAATCATTAATAGCTTGACGAATAACATAAATAAAAAAAGATGGTACAGTTAAAATCCAAATATATTTGTTTTTCAAAACATATTTTATAAGTATCTCTTTCGTTGATAGTTGATATCTTGGTTTTTCATGTTTTTTGGAAGGATAATCTTTTTTATATTTTTCAATTGTAGGAAGACCGAGTGATCTTGGGGTATCTCTTAGTCTATTAATTAAAAATACACCAGCAAAAATACAGACAACACCGGGAACAAACAAAGCATAGCGCCACCCAAATGATTGAGTTAAAGCTGTTGCAAAAATAGGAATCAAAGCTCCACCAACATTATGTGAAGTGTTCCAAATACTCCACCAGCGACCTCTTTCTGATTGAGAGTACCAATGCGTTAAAAGTTTACCGCAAGGAGGCCAGCCCCATCCCTGAAACCAACCATTTAAGCCCCAAAATATTGCAAATAAAACAAAAGTAGAAGAAAACCCAAAAAATAGATTAAAAATACCGGTTAAGATAAGACCGATCGCCATAAAATATCTAGGATTAGATCTATCTGACATAATCCCACTAAAAAATTTACTAGCGCCATATGTAAGAGATAAAATACTCCCTAGCATCCCGAGCTGAGATTTATCGAGGCCTAAAGATAGAGCCATAGCTGGCATAGCAAAAGTAAAGCTTTTTCTAGAGAGATAAAAAAAGGCATATCCTGCATACATACTATAGAATGTTCGAATCCTCCAGTATGCATATTTCTTTTTTACAATTTTTGGATCTTTTATTTCTTTAGTATGAGGAGGTGGCTTAAAAATATCTAATACGCTCACAAAATCACCTATCTTTTATTAAAATTATTATTATCTTATTTCACACTAATTAAAAACTTGTTCAAGTTATACATGATTTGCCAATTTTTTTCAAAAATATGCTAAAAATACCTTTACTCGCTGTGCAATCTTAGATATAAGAATTAAATAATAAACATAACAAAAAAACTATTGAAAGATGGTAGATTTCCCCAAACCCATTGATCCTTTTGAACATGTAAGAATCCCTGAAGTGAAAGAAGCTACAGAAGAAAGGGAAAGAAAAAAACCTTTAGTTCAAAAACCTGTATCAAAAAAATTATTTGTATATCTATCTTTTTTAAAGATTTTATCAAATCTTTTGAATGCATTTTCTAAAAAATCAGCAAAAAGGCTAGATGGCACACCACTGCACAAAGAGATATTAACGATAAAAAAATCTTTGAGCTCCTTGAAAGAAAAAAATCTTTGCCAAGATCCAGAATATTTAAATTACTTTGCTTTTGTTTGGATGAAATTTTTAAGAGATTATGATTACTATGTTTTAAAAAATGAAAAAGCAACAAATCTTATAAAAAAAATAATTGATGAGATAAATGAATATCCTAAAAACTCTGAGTTTACACTAGGGTACTATATATCTGAATTTGCAGGGTATTCATGGGTTCCTTTTCCTTATATGGAGATGTTACAAAATCTTCATTTGGAAGATAAAAAAGATCCGATAAATTCTCATTTAAGTCATTGGATATCTATTATAGATGAGCTTCTAGAGCTCATTTAATTCTGTTTTTAAGAATAAAAAAGATCTATGTTTAGATATGAAAGTTCGATATCAAAACATAGATCCATATTTCTTACTATTTTAGAATCAATTTATTCCCAACTTTTTCCTAAATCAGAAGATATAATTCTTTGACATTTCACTTTTCGTTTTGAGAGCTGTTGCCATAAAAGTATTATATTTCCTTTTGTATTTGTGCCATTTGAATCACCGTTGTGAAAGTTTTTATCCGGCAATTGAGCAATTGGGTCCCAATTAATCCCAAAATCTGGTGAATATCTAGCTTTAACAGAAACTAACATTTCTATATCCGCTTCATCCCAAGTTACTAAAATATGTCCCTCAGAATCAGAGTAAATAAACGGATCAGAGCAATTCGAACTTTTATCTGAAATAATTTTTGGAGTAGACCAGGTTTTTCCAAAATCTGAAGATCTAGCCAACTTGATAAAATCCCCTTCTTCATAATAATTTTCTGCTTCAGCTTGCCAAACAAAAATCATACTTCCAGAAGGATCTACAGAAAGCTTTGTTTGATAAAAATCTGTAGAAGGGACTCCTTTATCCAAAATAACCGCTTCTGACCAACTTTTTCCATTGTCAGATGAATAAGAATAATGCAAGACTGGTGAATAGTAACCACTATCTTCTTTTTGGTTTTCACTCCATATAATTATTGCATGGCCATTGTCATCTATAAAACTTTGAACTATATCTTCTACAGTGTTTTCAGTATTAATACTAAATGAATCAGCTTCAGACAAATCATCTTCAAAATTATCAGAAATAGAATAATATATTAAATGTTGACTTGTGTTTGTATTACAATCATATTGATAATCTTGCCAAGTGATTAAACTTTGTCCAGATTCATGTAAAAAACAATTAAATTGATAACTATGATTTGAAACATTGTGTTTAATATCCTTCCACGTCCTACCAAAATCGATTGATTTTTTAATATAAAACCCTCTTTTTTCAATTTCTACTGATTTAGAATCTTTCCATAAAATAAAAATAGAGTCATTTATATTTTTTACTTCATAGCTACGAAAATTATTAATTTCATCTAATTGAGTAATCGTCCATGTTTTTCCAAAGTCTGGAGATTTTACAAATTCTAGATTTTTTTTTCCATCATCATGTTTTTTCTTCCATAAACAAATTATTTCGCCTGCTTCATTTATAATTATTTTTGGATACCTAACATTCATCGATTCGATTAGAGATTGAGGCTCTTTCCATGTTCGACCAAAATCGTCTGATAAAGCAAATTCAATAATTGATTTATCTTCTGTAGGCATTTCTTTTTTCCACATAGCTACAGCTAACCCAGAAGAATTCATATCAACTTGTAAATCATTTAATGACCACTCTTCATTACTAATATTGCTAATATCGATTGCAAAAATTAAATTTGTGATTAAACAAAAGAAAACTAAAAATATCTTTTTCATGTTAACTCCTAGATTTTTTTTTAAACAACTAGGCTAGGATATTTGAAGCTTAAGATCAACTATTTCTATAAAAATTTTATTTTGAAATCTTCAAGGATAGAAATATCTTTTATAATCTTTTCTTTTTTTACTTTTCTTACTATAATAGTCCTAAATATATGTTAGTGGACAACTTATGAAATATCAAATCCCTAAAGGTCTTTTCGATATATTGCCAAATGCTAAAGAGAATTTTAAAGAAGTGAGCAGATGGCAGTATCTTGAATCTATAATAAAAAAATTAGCTATAGATTATAATTTTGAAGAGATTAGAGTTCCTATTTTTGAAAGAACCGAACTTTTTTTAAGAGGGATTGGCGGGACCTCTGATATAGCTTCAAAAGAGTTATATACATTTTTAGATAAAGCAAAAAGATCGATGTCACTAAGACCTGAAGGAACAGCTTCTGTAATGAGAGCTTTTATTGAAAACAGTCTATCTCAAGAGAAAAAAATTCATAAACTATATTACATGGGACCGATGTTTCGTTACGACAGACCTCAAAAAGGAAGATATCGCCAGCATCATCAACTTGGAATAGAAGTCATTGGCGATAAATCTTTTGAAGTAGACGCTGAAGTAATTGATATGTTGATGACTTTGTTTAACAGATTAGAGCTAACAAATTTAAAACTGCTCATAAACTCGATTGGAGATTTAGAGACAAGAGTAAATTATAAAAAAGCTTTGCTAGATTTTTTAAAACCAAATTTTGAAAATTTATCTGAAGATTCAAAAGCAAGATTTGATAAAAATCCAATGAGAATTTTGGATTCAAAAGACGAAAGAGACAAAAAGATTTTAAAAGATGTTCCATCGATATTAGATTTTTTATCTGACGGAGCAAAAAAACATTTTGAAAATCTATTAAATCTCTTAGATAAGTTAGATATCAAATATGAAGTTGATTCTAAGTTAGTAAGAGGCTTAGATTATTATGATAATACTGTATTTGAAGTTGTATCTGACAAGTTAGGAGCGCAAAACTCTCTTGGCGGAGGAGGAAGATATAATTCACTTTTAAAATCTTTGGGTGGACCTGATTTGCCTGGCATAGGATTTGCCTGTGGACTAGAGAGAATTTTACAAACTATGATAGAAGAAGAGGTATATTTCCCTGAAAAAACAGGTCCTTTTCTATATATAATTCCGATAGGAGAAGATGCAAAAGATTTTTCAATTACATTAGCAAAAGATCTTCGTCATCACAAAATTTCAGTTGATATTGATTTAAATGCTAAAAAAATACAAAAGTCACTTGGATTAGCTAATAAATTAAATGCAAAAAACGCTCTAATTTTAGCAGATGATGAGATGCAAAAAAAGAGAGCTTCTTTTAAAAACTTAGAAAAAAGAGAGCAACAAGAGATAAAATTTGAAGATTTGAAAAATTTTATCAAAGATAAATTCTACAAACTATAAGGGCCTATTAAAATGTTTAGAACTCACACATGTATAGATCTTGATAAATCTGACATTAGTAAAAAAGTTATCCTATCTGGATGGGTGAATAAAAGAAGAGATCATGGATCTATGATCTTTATTGATTTAAGAGATAGGTATGGAATAACTCAAATAGTTTTTGATCCCGAAATATCATCTATAGCTCACGAAATTGGGAAAACCCTGCGTAATGAATGGGTAATATCTATTCAAGGTGAAGTTGTAAAAAGAGAGATGATAAATAACAATTTAAAAACAGGTGAAATAGAAATTTTAGCTACCGAAATCCAAGTACTTTCCAAATCAAAACCCTCGCCATTTCCGATTTTTGAAGATAAAACCGAGACTAATGAAGAGCTAAGATTAAAATATAGATATTTAGACATTCGAAGAAAACCAATATTAGATAAGATTAAAATAAGACACCAAGCGATGTTAGAGACTAGAAATTTCTTTTCAGAAAATGGTTTTTTAGAGATAAACACTCCAATTTTAGGTAAATCAACACCAGAAGGGGCAAGAGATTATTTGGTGCCATCTAGAATCTATCCTGGTAATTTTTATGCACTTCCTCAGTCTCCACAGATCTTCAAACAACTCTTAATGATTGGAGGAATCGATAGATACTTTCAAATAGCTCAATGTTTCAGAGATGAAGATCTTAGAGCAGATCGCCAACCTGAATTTACCCAGATCGATGTTGAAATGAGTTTTGATGGCAAAGAAAAGTTATTTGAACTTGTTGAAAATCACTTAAAAAGAGTTTTTAAAAAATGTTTAGATGTAAACATCAAAACTCCTTTTGAAAAAATGTCTCACACTCAATCATTAGAAAAATATGGAACAGATAAACCTGATCTTCGTTTCTCTATGGAATTTCATAGAATAGATGAGATAGCAAAAAAATCAACATTTTCTATATTTTTAGATATTTTAAAATTGGGTGGCTGCATAAAGGCTATAAATGTAAAAGGGGGCTCAGATCTATCTAGAAAAAAATTAGATGATCTATCTTCTTTTGTAAAACCCTTTGGTTTGAAAGGGCTTTCATTTATTAAAAAGACAGATTCTTCTCTATCATCTAGTCTTTTAAAATTCTTTACACCAGAGCTTTTAAATGAGATCGAAAAAAAATTAAATATGGAAGATGGCGATTTAGTAATAATTGCAGCAGATAAAGATGAGAGGGTAAATCAAGGATTAGATCACTTAAGAAGAAAAATAGCTCTAGATAGAAGCTTAATTAAAAAAGGTGTTTATAAATTTTTATGGATAGAAGATTTTCCTTTATTTGAATATGACGAAGATGAAAAAAGACTAAAATCTATGCACCATCCATTTACAGCTCCTAGCACAAAAGATTTAGAAATTTTAGAAAAAGAGCCTCTAAAAGTTCGAGCAGATGCTTATGATTTAGTCTTAAATGGCTATGAAGTAGCTGGAGGCTCACAAAGAATTTATGATAGTGAACTGCAATCAAAAATCTTTAAACTTTTAAAACTTACAGATACTGATATAAAACAAAAATTTGGATTTTTTATAGATGCTCTAAAATATGGAACTCCTCCACACGGTGGTATAGCATATGGTTTTGACAGACTAATTATGATTTTAACAAATACAGATAACATTAGAGATGTAATAGCCTTTCCAAAAACCTTAAAGAGTTTAGATCTAATGCTACAATCTCCAAGCGCTGTAGATGAAAACCAGTTAAAAGAGCTTGAGATACAAACAAAAGAGATAAAAGAGATCCCATGGTAAAATTTTCAAAATTTTTTCTTATATTTTTTGTTTTTACCCTAGTTATTTTTACTAAAACTTTTGCAGACGAGAGGGAAGTAGATGTAAAAAAACTATCTGAATCCCTTGGACATATCATTGGCAAAAATTTAGATGATCTAGGCTTTAAATTAGATCTTAAAAATATGCTAAAAGGAATAAAGAAGGGTTCTCAAAAAAAAAAATCTCCAATGAGTGAAGATGAATGTTTAGAAGCTTTAGCTCAAATTCAAATCAAAGAAAATGAAAAAAAAACTTCTCAAAACTTAAAAGATGCGACAAATTTTTTAATAACAAATCTAAAAGATAAAGACGTCATTGAAATAGAAAAAGAAAAACTTCAATACAAAATTTTAAAAAGCGGAAAAAACATAAAAGTTGAAAAATATCACAGCCCAATTGTTAAGATGACAGGCCGGTATTTAAATGATAAAATTTTTACAAATTCAGAAGAGACAATAAATTTAGCAGAGACTCTGCCAGCTCTACAAAAGGCAATAGTTGGAATGCATCTTCATGAAAAAAGAAAAGTTTTTATTCATCCAGATCTAATTTTCGGAAAAAACTCCCCTCATTTGAATTCTCTAGTAATTTTTGATATAGAAATTCTCACTTTAGATGCTAAAAAAGATCCTTTATCTGAAATCGCAAATAACGAAATAGTCCTCTAATGCAAATCATTTTATTTAAACCAGAGATCCCTCAAAATACCGGAAATATTATTAGAACATGCTATCTTACCAATACTTCACTTTCAATAGTAACACCCGCATCTTTTTCCCTCTCTGATAGAAATTTAAAAAGAGCTGGTCTTGATTATTTTAAAGATCTAGATTTAGAAAAAATAGATGATTTAGAAAAATATCTTCTAGATAAAAAATCATTTTATTTTTTTTCATCTAAGGCTGAAAAATCATATGCTGATATTAAATATGAAAAAGATGCTATTTTAATTTTTGGCTCTGAAACATCAGGGCTTCCAAATATCTTTTTTGAAAAATACAAGAACAATTTTTTAAAAATTCCAATGAAAAAAAATTCTAGATGTTTAAATTTATCAAACACAGTTGCTATCGCTTTATATGAAGCTCTAAGACAAAATAGCTTTTCTTTTTAAAGCTTTTTTTATCTTAGAGCTAAAAACAATTCTCAGTTTTTTGTTTTTTAGTGGGATACAGTTATTTTATTACCATAACATCTATCTCCAGCATCTCCAAGTCCTGGCACTATATATCCAACTTCATTTAAAATTGGATCTACATATGCTGGATATATTTCTATATCTGGATTGCGATTTAAAATATTATCAATCCCCTCTTTTGCAGCTAAGGCACAAATTAAAATTATTTTTTTGGGGTTTCTTTTTTCAACAATTTTTATTGCATCTAGCATGCTACCGCCTGTCGCTAGCATAGTATCTGCAATAATAACTGTTTTATTATCTATTGGAGGAAGAGCTACATAATCAACAGATGCTTTTAGAGTTTTTTCATTTCTTTGCATAGCAAAAAAACCAGCCTCCGCTTCTGGAAAAACTTTAAAAACTCCATTAAAAAGCGGCAAGCCTGCTCTTAAAATCGTAACTAAAACGATATCTTCATCAACAAAGTTATGTTCGGCTTTCACCTGCATAACTGTTTCAATATTTTGTTTTTTTGTGTTTAGATTTTTAGCAACATCAATTGCTATATATTCTCCTATTTTTTCTAAATACTCTCTAAACTCTTTTTTATCAGTATTTGGATCTCTAATTTTATATACTAAAGACTCTAGAATTGGATTAGAAAATAGTGAGACAGAAATTATTTGAATAAAAAAAAACAAAATAACTTTTTTCATATAAACTCCCAGTTAAATTTTAGGTTGTTTCCCTGGGGCAGTCAGTTTAAAGAAGTTTAGAATATATTTAAATAATTTTATGATTTTTTTTAACAAATCTATTTTAGAAAATAAAATAGCTTGAAAAAAGCTAAACTTCTTCTTTTTCCGATCTAGTCATTTTTTTTAGAATATCTATTTGAGTTTGTAGATCTACATTATCAAAAAAAACTAGATCTTTTATGTAGAGTTCTTTGGAAATGATTTCTCTTTTTGCATTTAATTTAAAATATAACCCAACTTTTATTTTACCAATTTTGCAATCTTGTTTTGAAGTATCATCAAGATATGTTATTAAACTATATTTTTTTTCTTGAACTATTTCATATGCTTTTTTTTCAACTTTATTAATAAAAAAGCGAGTGGGTTTACTTGAGTCTAATTTCAATCTAGTTGAATATAAATTTGTTTGAAAAAAGCTTGGAAATGTCTTATGCAAAGTAACATGAGCTGAGCGAAAAACATTAAAAGAGAGACACGGCAAAATAAAGGCTATTAATTCTTTTTCTTTTGTTATTTCTGAAGTTATTTGTTCACGAAGCCATTTTATAAATTCTTCTCCTTCATCATCGATTGAAGATAAATCTGGCAGTTTTAACGAATTATTATTTAAAAAAATAAAACCCTCTTTTCCAAACATCTTTTCAGATTGAAAATATCTAAAGGTGTCTCTAATTTGCTTTTCTTCAAGTGTTTGTATTTTATCATAAAATTGTTCATTGCTCTCTTCAATAGGAATTCGAGTATTTTCAATACTTTTCCTTCTCTCAACAATTTCCAATGCTTTTTCTAGTCTTTCTGTGAAATCACTAACTTGTATTATCTTTAGAGCTTCATCTCCACCGATAATCTTCACAAATAACTTTTGAAACTTACGATCTAAATCGGCATATTTTTCTGAAAATTCTTGAGGGTCATAACACTTATTAAAAGGTTCTAAAAAGTCATACTCATATTTTTCAAATGCTTCAGATATTCTCTTTGGAATAGTTGTTGCCCTAAGAGTATTTTCTTTTAAAGTCTTTAGTTTTATATCAGAGAGTCTCTCTCCTCTATGCGAGCCCTTTTCAAGTGATATATCCACTATAATTGCTTGAATATTCTTTTCGAAGGTTACTCTATCTGTAAGAGGAGTATCTAAATGTATGTTAGATCCACAGAAACTAAAAAAAGAGCTATTTTTACTTTGAATAATGTAATCATGAGTTTTCCATGTTATTTTAGATCTTTTTTTTAAATGTACACGTTCTTGTTTTCCTCTATGATATCCATTCATTGTACTGCTAGGACTTATAGGTATTGTCATTGTTTTTAGATGGTTAAATTGTTAAAAAAAATTGTTTTGCTAGAGAAGTTTATGTATTCGATATTTCCATGTCAATAATTTTTGAAAACTTGTAAACCCAAAGTTATAATGACATCTTTCTCCAAAGTTAAACTGATACTTTGGACTAAATTTCATAAAAGGAATTTGTCCAACAGCTTGTTGGATAACTTGGGAATTCCTTGGCAAATTTTTATAAAAAAAATTCATCACTTATTCGTTGCATTATCAAAATGTTGAGCCCCCAAGGAATTTGCGAAACAAGCTGTTTCATAAAAAAAAGTTTATGATAATGCAAAGTTAAAAATGACGCTTTGATCTTAGAAAAAATAATAGATATTTGGCCAACGGGCTGTTGGCTAATTCAAAATTCATTTTTTTCTAGAAAAAACCCCTAAAAAAATTGTCCAAGCTAAAGAAGAAAGAGCAGCAGTAGTTACTGGTGCATAAAATATAGTTTTTCCCTTTCTAATTATCATATCTCCGGGGAGGTTCCCTATCCAAGAGAGAAAATAAGGAATATCGAATTTATAATGAAGAGATATCCCTGAGATAAAAACAAAAACTACAAACCAAAATATAAATCTACTCATTTTAGAGCTTTTTCTACAAATTCTTTTAAAGCTTTTTCATCTCTAAGACCGACAATTCTATCAACTTCTTTCCCATTTTTAAATAAGACTAAAGTTGGAATAGAAGTTACTTGATACTCAGTTGCAAGTTTTACTTGTTTATCGATATCTACTTTACCAAAGGATGCTTTATCTTTTAAGCTTTCTGCTACTTCTTCAACGACTGGAGCTAGCATTCTACAAGGGCCACACCATTCTGCAAAAAAATCTATTAGGGTAACACCTGATTCAATTTCTTTAGAAAAGTTTGATTCATCTAACATTTTAATATTTTTAGCCATTGTATCCTCCAATTAGTAATTTTATATTATTATGAATAAAAAAATTCATTTTTTTCAATAAGTTTAAGGTTGCTTTCCTTTAAATCCATCTTCAGCCCATTTCTCTAAATTTTTTAATTCATTTTCTATTCTAGCTAAAATAAAAGGAATTCTTTTATTCCTATCTATTTTTTCAAATTCTTCAAATCTTATGGGTTTTCCAAAAATACATGATATTTGACCGAAAAGTCTTGGAAATTTTTTGCCTCTTGGCCATGCTTTGTTAGCTCCATGAATATAAACTGGAATAGTTGTACATTTAGATAAGCTTATTAAAAAACCAACGCCAGGGAGAAGTTTTGTGATTTTACCATCTGTTCTTGTACCTTCTGGAAAGATAACTAATTTTTTTCCGGTCTTTAAAATGTTTTTTACTTCTTTAATGGTTTGAATATTAGATTCTTTTCCAGAGATTGGATGGGCATTTAAAGCTCTTATAAAAAATTTTAAAATTGGTGCTTTAAATAGAGATTCTTTTGCTAAAAAATGGATCTCTTCTTCGATAGCTACAGTAAGAACCGATGGATCAAAAAAAGATACATGATTAGAAGTTACAATAGCTGCGCCTTTAATGATATTTTCTTTGCCGTAGACTCTATATTTATAAAATGTTTTTAAAACAAATCTAGATACTACTCGAACTAACCTGTAAGAGAAATTTATTTTTTGCTGTTGTTTTATTTTTTTTATAATTTTTTTAACAACACCATCAATGCTTAAATTTGAGGTATCTATGTGATGAGCATCTCTTGCTTTTTTTAAAGGAGAGGCTTTTCTAGTTGAGTCTTGTTCATCTCTTCTTTGGATATCTTGAAGAATTTGATTTTTATCTAAAGTAGCAATATCTTGGGGATGTTTTTCTATAAATTCTTTAAACCTTCTTTGAGCTCTAACAGATATTTTTGCTGTTAAATAAATTTTTATTTCGGCATTTGGAAAAACTACAGTTCCCATGTCTCTACCTTCGCAAACTATATCTTTATCGTTTGCGAATTTCCTTTGCATTGGAACTAAATTTTGTCTTACATAGGGTTTTGCAGAGACAAAAGATACTTGATCAGTAACATAGTTTGATCTTATAATTTCTGTAACATCTTCATTATTTACAAAGTAAAATTTTAAACCATTTTCTTCTTTTATTTCATAATTAAAAGAGTTTTGTAAAAAATCTAGAACCTTGGTTTCATCATCAATATTTATTTCATTTTTTAAAAATGCATATGTAACAGCTCTATACATAGCCCCTGTATCGAAATATGAATATTTCAGCCTTTGAGCAAGAAGTTTAGCTACTGTTGATTTTCCAACCCCTGCGGGGCCATCTATTGTAATTATCATAGTTACTATCCTACCAAAAACATAAATAAAATTGGAATATTGAATATATGAGAGTCTAACATATCTAATACCCCTCCGAATCCTGGGATTTTTGAGCTATCTTTAATTTTGGCATCTCTTTTTATAAGAGATTCAGAGAGATCACCAAATTGAGCAAACACACCTAAAATAATACCTAAAACTATCGCCTCTGATAAGTTAAAATCAAATACGCTAGATTTTGAAAATATTAAAAATAAAAGACTTCCACCTACTGCAAATATTAAACCAGCTACGCTACCAAAAACAGTTTTTTTAGGACTAACCTTTGAAGCTAACTTTTTTTTGCCAAAAAGTCTACCACCAAAATAAGCTCCGATATCTGTTATTTTTGTTACAAAAATCAGATAAAATATCCAAAATCTCCCATCTTGCATTTCGATAGTTTCTATATATAAAATAGGCAAAACCATACCAAGTGGAATAGCTATGTATAAAAACCCGAAGGTAGCTGTAGCTATTCTAGATAAAGAGTTTTCAATTTTGTTAAAATTAGAGAAAAACAAAAAGATCATAAAAAGAAAGAAAACTAAAATCGGTAAAATTTGAAGCTCTGCATATTGTGAATAGATAAAAAAGGCTATTATCTCAAAAATAACAGCACCAACTAGCAAGTTTTTATCGATTGCAATTTGTTTTTTTTTAGCAAAATGCACAAATTCAAGAGCGCCAAAAGCGCCTAAAAGGCAGATAACTAATGTTACAATAAATCTCATGAATAGTAGATCTGCAAAAAATATTACTAATATCAATATGAGAATTGAGATTATTGAGACTAAAAACCTACTTTTTAAATCCTTAAACTTTTTCATGTCCCTTCCTTTTTACTTCTTTTTTGAAAATCCAGCATTGCTTTAATAAACTCTGTTTTTGAAAAATCTGGCCAATAACAATCTGAGATATAAATTTCTGTGTAAGCTACTTGCCAGAGCAAAAAATTACTAAGCCGAGCTTCACCAGCTGTTCTAATTAAAAGATCTGGATCTGGTATATTATTTGTATCCAAGTAGCTCGCTATCAAATTTTGAGTAATTTCTTCTTTTTTAATAATATTATTTTCAACATCGTCTATTATTTTTATAATTGAACGATTTATTTCATCTCTTCCACCATAATTTATTGCTAAAATCAAATCCAGCTTTTTACCATTTTGGCAAGCTTTTTTTAACTCATTAAAACTATCTTGAGTACTTTTTGGAAATTTTGAAATATCTCCAATAGTATCTATTTTCACACCCAAATCCACTAGAGCATTTTTTTGATTAATACACATATACTCAAAAATATCGTTTAGAGTATCAATTTCTTCTTTTTGACGAGACCAATTTTCTGTTGAAAACACATAGAGAGTTAAAACTTT
>JAAKFN010000030.1 GCA_011065045.1 Candidatus Anoxychlamydiales bacterium | reverse complement strand
CTGTTAGTTGTCCTCCTTCTTCATGGCCAACATATCCAGGAGGAGATCCTGTAATTCTAGAAGCTGCGAATTTTTCCATGTACTCAGACATATCAACTTGAATAAGAGCTTCTTCTCCGCCGAATAGGTGAATTGCTAAAAGACGAGCTAAATGAGTTTTACCAACACCTGTTGGTCCTAAAAACAGAAATGATCCAATTGGTCTATTTGGATCTTTAATATCAGCTCTTGATCTTTTTATTGCCCTGCAAACGTTTGTAACAGCATCTTCTTGTCCAACGATATCTTTAAAAAGAATCTTTTCCATATTAATAATTTTTTGCAATTCAGACTGAGTGAGTCTAGAAAGTGGAACTCCAGTTTGTTTAGCTACAATTTGAGCTACCTCTTCATCATCAACAATTGCTTTGTTCTCTTCTTTTGCTTGCTCTCTTTCTAATTTTATTGTTTGAAGTGTTGCTCTTAGTTTTTTTTCTGAATCTCTTAGTTTTGCTGCTTTTTCATATTCTTGTTTTCCTATAGCTTCTTCTTTTGCAAGTCTAAGGGTCTCGATTTCTGTTTCATGTTTTACAATTTCAGGGGGTTGGTGCATTGTTGAGATTCTAGCTTTTGCTCCTGCCTCATCCATTAAATCTATAGCTTTATCTGGCAAGAATCTACCAGAGATATATCTATCTGACATCTCAACAGCTGCTTCAATTGCAGTTTCTGTATAAGTACAGTTATGATGCTCTTCATATTTAGATTTTAGTCCATTTAATATAAGTTTACTCTCTTCAATAGAAGGTGGCGCTACTTGAATCTTTTGAAATCTTCTCTCAAGCGCTGCATCTTTTTCAATAAATTTTCTGTATTCATCAATTGTTGTAGCTCCAATACATTGAATCTCTCCTCGAGATAGCATAGGTTTTAAAATGTTAGATGCATCGATAGCACCCTCTGCGGCTCCCGCTCCTACAATTGTATGGATTTCATCGATGAATAATAAAACGTTTCCGTTTCTTTTAATCTCATCCATTACAGCTTTAATTCTCTCTTCGAATTGACCTCTATATTTCGTTCCAGCAATCATGAGTGTCAAATCTAAAGATATTAATTTTTTATTTCTTAAATTCTCTGGTACATCGCCGTTTATAATAGCGTGGGCTAAACCTTCAACAATAGCTGTTTTACCAACTCCAGCTTCTCCAATTAATACAGGGTTATTTTTTCTTCTCCTGCATAGTATTAAGATAAGTCTTTCAATCTCTTTTTTTCTTCCAATTACAGGATCCATCTTGCCTTCTCTTGCAAGCTCAGTTAGATCATGGCCATAAGCTTTTAAAGCAGGCATTTTATCATTAGCTTTTTGATCTTGAGATTTAGGTGAGCTAGAAGAAGATGAGCTATTTCCCATTGGAGGAAGCTGCAAATTAAATGTCTCTAATTCTTTTAAGATCTCTTTTCTGATCTCTTTTAGATCTACTCCCATGTTTTCTAATACTTGAGCAGCAACACCATCTGTTTGACGTAAAATAGCGAGCAAGAGATGTTCAGTTCCAACATAGTTATGATTTAAGTTAGATGCTTCTTCATTTGCGAATTCAAAAACTTTCTTTACTTTTGCTGTAAGTGCCGGATCTGCATAGCTTTGCAACTCTGGCCCAAACCCTACTATTTTCTCGATTTCGCTTCTTATAGTATCGTAGCTGAGGTTCATGTTTCTTAAGACGTTAACAGCGATTCCTTGACCTAATTTAAGCAGACCAAGTAAGATGTGTTCAGTACCTAAGTAGTTGTGGTTCAGTCTTTGAGACTCTTTTTTTGCAAGCTTTATTACTTGTTTTGCTCTGTTAGTAAATTTGTCAAACATGTAATTACCTTTTTTTTGTGCTCTATTTTTAATTTTACCTGGATTTTATTTTTTTGTAAATTTATCATTTAAATAAGCGTAACTTTTTAAGTTATTGTAAATAAACATCTTACATCAGAGAGAAGGAACGGGATGCTACAAATTATAGATACTAAAAAAAAATCTGCTCAAAATAACATGCAAATAGACGGTGATCTTTTAGATAACCTAAAAGATGAGCCAATACTGCATTTTTATGATTGGGAGAAAGACTCCATTACCTATGGGTATTTTGTTGATATTGAGAAATATATAGATCTGAAAAAAGCAAAAAAACGAGATTTAAATTTAGCTAAAAGACCAACAGGAGGGGGGATAGTATTTCATATCTGGGATATAGCTTTTTCTTTTTTAATGCCCAAAGGTCATAAATATTTTTATTTAGATCCTTTAAAAAATTATGAGTTTGTAAATTCTTTAATACTGCAAGCTTTAGAAGAGTTTTTAGTTAAAAAGGAAGATGAAAAATCTAAATCTTATGGATTAAAAAAAAATGAGCATTTTAATGAAATTAAAAGTTTTGATAGCTTTTGTATGGCAAAACCCACTAAATACGATGTTGTATATAAAGGAAAAAAAATAGCAGGAGCTGCTCAAAGAAGAAAAAAAACGGGTTATTTACATCAAGCAAGTATATGTCTTATAGAGCCAGATTTTGAGTATTTAAAAGATGTTTTACTTGAAAAAGATATTGCAAACGCTATTTTTAAAAGCTCTTATCCTATTTTTATAAATGATAATAAAAACGTCGTTGAGAAAAGAAGAATTATTAAAGAGAAGTTAAGAGAGACTTTTCAAAATAAATTTTTAAAGTCTCAGAAATCCGCACCAAATCAAGAAAAACCAATTTGGTGCTAAATTTCGATATATAAAAATGTTTATCTTTATTGGACAATTTCTAAATGAAACTTACAAATTTCCCAAAAATATTTCGTAAACATTGTATAATAAGAGGTTTGTGAAAACGTGATATTTTAAAAACGATAAAACGTTCATAGAAAATAACAGTAATTGTTTTAATTTTTTGAGATTATACAGATTTTAAAAATGCACTATATTTAAAACCTCTTAAAGAGCTGCTTTTCAATATATTAAAAATAGTATATACTTTGCTCTTAACTAGAAAATTTTAAGGGTTTTTTACCATGTCTAAAAAAAATGCCATAACTCCTACTAGGGATGAAGATTATGCCGCTTGGTATCAAGAAGTTGTTAAAGCTGCAGATTTAGCTGAGAATTCCCCGGTTAGAGGATGTATGGTAATCAAGCCTTGGGGATATGGCCTTTGGGAAAATATACAAAGAGTTTTAGATAAAAAAATTAAAGATACCGGTCATAAAAATGCATATTTCCCTATTTTTGTGCCTCTTTCGTTTTTAGAAAAAGAAGCTTCTCATGTTGAAGGATTTGCAAAAGAGTGTGCAATAGTCACTCACCATAGATTAGAGAAAAAAGATGGGAAGTTAGTTCCTGCTGAAGATTCTAAATTAGAAGAACCATTGGTCGTGAGGCCAACTTCTGAGACGATAATTGGAGCGATGTTTTCAAAATGGATAGAGTCTTATAGAGATCTCCCTCTTTTAATAAATCAATGGGCAAATATAGTTCGTTGGGAGATGAGAACAAGGATTTTTTTAAGAACTACAGAGTTTTTATGGCAAGAAGGCCATACTGCTCATCAAACTAAAAAAGAAGCTTTGGAAGAAGTTTTTAAAATGCTCGGTGAATACAAAGACTTTTTAGAAAACTATTTAGCCATTCCAGTAATTAAAGGTAGAAAAACTGAAATGGAAAAATTTCCGGGAGCAGACGATACATACTGTTTAGAAGCTATGATGCAAGATAAAAAAGCTTTGCAAACATGCACTTCACATTTTTTAGGTCAGAATTTTTCAAAAGCATCAGATATTAAATTTTCTGATGAAAATGGTAAGCTAGAATATGCTTGGACAACTTCTTGGGGAATGACAACAAGAGTAATTGGAGCGCTTGTTATGGTTCACTCAGATGATGATGGTTTAATAGTTCCTCCAAAGATAGCTCCAACAGAGGTTCTAATTCTTCCTGTTATACATTCAGATGATATGAAACAAAAAATTTTAGGGTTTTGTGAAAAATTAAAAAAAGATCTTCAAAACGTTTTATATCATAATAAAAATTTGAGTGTTGAAATTGATACAAGAGATATTCGAGGTGGAGAGAAAAAATGGTCATGGATAAAAAAAGGCGTACCACTAATTATAGAGATCGGTCCAAGAGATATTGAAAATGAAAGTGTTTTTATGCTTAAAAGATTTAATTTAGAAAAGAAGAGCATAAAAGCTCAAGATTTTATCAAAAACATCAAAAATATCTTAGATGGCATTCAAAGTGAGATGTTTGAAAAAGCAAAAAAAATGCAAGAAGAGAATACATTAGATGTTTCATCAGAAGATGAATTTTATAAATTTTTTAAAAGTAAAAAAGCTGGTTTTGCAAAAGGCTATTTTTGCTTGGATGCAAAAATCGAAGAGAAATTAAAAGATGATCTATCTGTTAGTGTTAGATGTATTTTAGAAGAGAATTTTGAAGAGGGCACATGTGTTTTTTGCTCGAAAAAAACAAAAACAAAAGCAATTTTTGCTAAAGCTTATTAAAGGAGTTTTTTATTATGCTGAGATTTTTTAGAAAGTATCAAAAAATATTTTTTATCTTTATTGCTTTTGTTATTATTGTCACCTTTTCATTTTTTGGAACTCAGGGAGTTTTAGAAAAAGTAAATAAAGTAAAAGATAAAGATGTAGCTATTGCGATAGATGGTTCAAAAATTAAGTTATCTGAAATTCAAAAAATGAGTATTTTTTTAGCAACGGATGCTCAAGATGTTAGCTATAGCTCAAGAAATCATTTAAGACCCAATCTATTTAATAATGGTTTTATGAAAGACTTTTTTAAATCAGAACTATCCAAAGTATTTTTTGAAAAATATTTCGATGAGCTAAAACCATCTTTTGAA
The DNA here is from genome assembly GCA_011065045.1 of Candidatus Anoxychlamydiales bacterium. Classification (GTDB taxonomy): domain Bacteria; phylum Chlamydiota; class Chlamydiia; order Chlamydiales; family SM23-39; genus JAAKFX01. The sequence continues at coordinate 10,153 of JAAKFN010000030.1, read as the reverse complement.
AACAAGTTGGATAAAGTGCAAAGATATACTCCTTTTGTTCATCTATATGAACCATCGATTTCAGCTAAATCAGTCTATGAGAGATACTCTCCTAAAGTTTTAGATATTTTAAATGAACTTAAATCTCAAAAAGAGCCAAATTTAAAATTTTTAAATCTTCTATCTGATTTATACGTAGAACAAATGCGACTTCCTTCTGAGACAATTAGAAGGTTATTGATTTTTCAAGAGCAGCAAAAAAAGGCTGAGCAAGATCCAAGACTTTATCAAGACTCAATTGCCTTTTTTGGTTTTGAAAATGCAATGGATTGGTTCGGTATAGACTTTATAGATTTAGTATCAGAGTTTATTATTAATGCTTCTATTGTCGCTGAAAAAAAAGGATATGCAGTAACTCTTGAAGAAGCAAAAAGCGATTTAATGACTAACTTAAATAGTTCATTAGATGAAAAGGCTAAAACTCAGATAGATACCTATTACAAAAATGTACTGCAATATCTTTCTATGGACGAAAAAGAGGCTGCAAAAACTTGGCAAAAAGTTCTGCTTTATAAAAAGTATTTTAGTGATGTTTCTAACAATACCCTAATAGATTCTCTGGCTTATCAAGAGTTTGATAAATATACAAGATCAAAAGCAGATATCAAACACTATTCTCTTCCCTCCTCTTTACACATAAAAGATTTTGAGGATTTAATAAAATTTGAGATGTATCTTTTAGCGACATCTAATAAAGCAAATCCTTTAGATGTTCCAAATAATAATAAAGATCTTTTAGAGATAGAAAAAAAATACCCTGAGCTTATTGAAAAAAAATACGAGATTATGCTCAAACATACAACACTTGACAAAGTTGCTATTAAAATTAAAGTCAAAGATATGTATTTTTGGCAGCTAGAAGATAAAAATTGGAATAAACTTAGAGCTGAGTTTAAATTTATTCAAGCGGCTAAAGATAAACAAGAAAAACTAAAAGCTATAGATACTCTAGAATTTTCTCAAAAATACGAATTAGATGCTTTTTCAAGAAATGAGATGGTAAAAGAGAGCCCAAATCTAATTGAAGAGAGTATCAAAGAATTAGACGCTAAAAAGCATGAGTTTTACGTTAGCTTAAAAGATCCAAAACTGCCAATCGCTATCAAAGATGCAAATGAATTAATAACACTTTTTGATTCTCAAGATAAAATTGAAAATTATACCCAAGATAGTAAAAACTACTTTAGCTTTGAAGTTGTTAAAAGATCAGAAATAAAAGAGCTGCAATCTTTTGAAAAAGCTAAAACTTCAAAAGTTATCGATAAAATTTTAAACAATTTTCTCAAAGAGAAATATTTTACTCTTAAAGAAGAGCTTTATGAAGAATTTATTACAGAAGATGGTAGTTTTAAAGAATTCGAGAATGTTAGATCTCAAATTGCTAATATAGTTTTTTCAGATGTGATAAATAAGATAAAAACTCTAAATTTAACAAAAAATAATTCTTTGGATAACTTAGCAAAATATCGACTACATTCATATGTTGAAAATGCGAAGCAAGGTATCTTGCAAGATGAGAAATATTTAGATAGTAACAAAAATTCTCAGTTTAACTTAAGTTTAGTAAATGAAAAAATTTCAAGATCTAAAAATCCTAATTGGATAGAAAAAAGTGTTTTTTCAATGGATGAGAAAAACTACTCATCTCTAAATCTTTCAGATAATGGAAACATTGAATTTTTCTATTTAGATGGTATAAAGCATCAAGATGATTCTATTGATAAAATTGATATCGCAAAAAATGCTATGTCTTCTGAAACAGCTCTCTTACTTACGAAAAAGTTATTAAAAATCTTTGAAGAAAAAAAATGTATAGTATGTCCCGTTAGAGAAAAAGATGAAAGAGCTTGAGAATTTTCCGAATCTAAAAATTTTAAACTTTTTCGATGTTTTTGTTGATGTGGAAAAATATAGATCTAAAGCAAAGTTTTTATCTAAAAAACATCTCTTAAAATCTTTTTCTTCTCTTTTAAATGAAGAAGAGTTCGCTAAAGTATATATGGCCTTCGATGAAAAAGGGCTTTATTTTATTTTTGATGTCAAAGTCCCTTTTACAAAAGCTTTTTTTCCTGAGTATCAAAGAGCAGATTCAATAGAGATTTTTATTGATACTAGATCTTTAAAAACTAAAGGTTATATCACTAAATTTTGTCACCATTTTGTTTTTTTTCCAGAAGATATAAAAGGCTACAAAGCTAGAGAAATAACTCGTTTTAGACAAGATGATATGCATACACTATCAGATCCAAAAGATTTGAAAGTGGACTCTATCATAAAACCAAAATCTTATATGTTAGATATCCATATTCCAAGTTTTTGCTTAACTGGATATAATCTGGTAGATATTAACTATTTATCTTTCACATACAAGGTAAATAGATATCAAATGCCTGCTCAAAACTTTTGCGTTAGCTCAAACGAGCATGCAATAGAGAAAAGCCCTCATCTTTGGGCTAAAATGAATTTAAAAAAATAACGATTTTTTAATCATCTGAAAATACATCTGTAGCATGAGTATAATTTATAACTTTATAATATCCGATTGTTTGCTCTAACTCACCAGTATAAATAACAAAACCTCTATGATCAAAACGACCCTTTGATGCTTTTTCAAAAAAATATAAATTTTTTAAAAATTCTTTATTAAAAGTTTGAGCTGCTTTAATTTCAATCGGTATTAGAGAACTTCCTTTTTGAAATAAAACATCAACTTCATGGCCAGTTGTGTCTCTATAAAAATATAGGTGGTGATCTTTTCCTTGATTCAGTCTATGTTTTATTAACTCTAAAATAACGAAGTTTTCAATTAAATTACCTCTTAGGGGATCTCTCGCAATTTGAGTTGTGTTTTCAATAGCAAGTAAATAACTTGCAAAGCCAACATCTGTAAAATATAATTTAGAGGATTTAATCATTCTTTTCCCAACGTTTTCATAATATGGTTGCAGACGGATAATTATAAAAGAGGCTTCTAAAATTGAGAGCCAATGCTTTATAGTTTTAGAAGCAACTCCTACATCATTGGAAAGGCTTTCAATATTTAATAATTGTCCAATGCGACCTGCACAAATACGAATAAATTTTTGGAATTGCAAAAGGTCCTTTATTTTAATTATTTGTCTTAAATCTCTTTCAATATAAGTCTGAAAATAACTACGATAAACTTTTGTGGGATCTAATCTATCTTTATAAATTCTTGGATAACCACCTGTTAGTAATAATTCATCTATATGCATCGATATTCCTGACGCTTTTAATTCAGATAAGCTCATAGGATAAAGAAAGAGAAGCACTGTTCTACCAGCTAATGATTGAGATATTGCTTGGTGTAATTCTAATTGATGAGATCCTGTAAGGATAAATAATCCTTTTCTTTCATCTTCATCTACAATTACTTGAATGTATGAAAGAAGTTCTGGAACTCTTTGGATTTCATCTAATATAGCTCCATTGGGGTATTTTTCTAAAAAACGTCTTGGATCTTCTTTTGCGAGAGCTTGAATGTCATAAGCTTCCAAATTAACATATGCTTTATCAGGAAAGCATTTTCTTACAATAGTTGTTTTTCCGCTTTGCCTAGGCCCTAGAAGCGTAATGATGGGAAATTGTGAGGCAGATTCAATCAATTCTTTAGATATATTTCTTTCAAACATTTTTAATAAATTTGTATAATTAGTAACTTAACTACATATTATTCTCTTTTTTCATTTTTTAGCAAGAATATAAAAATATCGCCATATTTCTTAGTATAAGATGTTTAAATATAAATCGGTTGATTTGCTAAGTTTTAAATATTTGAAATAATAGGACTTGAAGTCCGGATTTTCACGCTTTTCTTAAAGAAGAATGCAGTAAAGAGATATAAGAAACAATTTAATTTAAGTTAAGTGTTTAATTTTAAATTGTTTATATAGAAATTCTGTATAATTCCAGGAAATAAATTTTCCAAATCCCATTTTTTATGAAATTTCTCCCCAGACGTTTCAAAAAATTATCTGTTTTTAGAAGAAACGCAAATTAAATTTTAAATTATTTTTCATTTTAATAAATTCTTTGTATCATACGAAGTATTGAAAAAGGAGTTTTTTATGAAATTTTCAAGCACTCACGAATGGGTAGAAATTGTTGGTGATATAGCAACAATTGGAGTTACGAACTTTGGGCGTATGCATCTTGGAGAAATTGTAAATATAAAACTACCTACAATTAATTCAGACATTAAAGCAAATGAAGCTATTTGCGTTTTAGAATCAAATAAAGCAGCTGTTGATATTCATTCTCCAATGAGTGGCAAAATAATTGAGATTAATGATAAATTAGAAAAAGATTTAAAAGATCTAAATACATCTGCAGAAGAAAAGGGTTGGCTTTTCAAAGTAAAAATAACTGATCCAAAAGAGGAAAATAATCTTATGGATTTAGATGAGTATGAAAAAAAAGTCTCAAGTGATTAATAAGATTTTTTTTTTTAGCTAAAGTTATGTTATAATCAAAGATAGATAATCAAAAAGATATTTGCGCAGTGAAAAGAGTAAAGAAAGTATTATTTACCTCAGTACTTATAGCTCTAGCTTGTCTATTTGTTTTGTTTTTTAAGCCTATAGTATCCTATGGAGTGTCTGCTTTTTTAAATACCTTTTCAAAAAGTATTATAAAGGGATCTAATCTCACTTTTAAAAGTATTGAGATAAGAAGTAAGAAGATAATTCTAAACAAGGTAAATGTAAAAGCTGATAAAAAATATGAAGTTAAAATCGATAAGATTGATATCGATTTTAAATTTAAGCTATTTAGACCAAGTGTTGTAGCGGATATTTCTATAATAAATCCTGATATTACGATATTTAAAAATGAAAAATGGAATATTAATTTATCGAAAAAAAAATCTAGATTTTTATCTTGTTTTATAAAAATTGATAAAGGAAACATTAATTTTGTAGATGATGAAACTGTAAAAAAAATATGTTTTGATTTTTCATATGAGAGAGTAGCTACTTCAAAATTAAATCTATTTTTAGAGGAGAGCTCTTCTAAAAAAATTAGCATAGATATCAATAGAGTAGATAATAAAAGTATGTTTTCTACTCACCTAGATGAAGTTAATATCTCAAATATTGGTGAGATTGTAAACTTTTTCAATTTAAAACCTTTCCAAGATCTAAAAGGTTTAGTGAATGGAATTTTGGTTGTAGGAGTAGAAAACTCGAAAATATCAAGCTTTTTTACAAATTTAGATTTTATAAATTTAAGCTTTGTATCTCCAAAGACTCATTTGAACTTTGATTGTAAAAGTTTTAAAATTGAAGGTAGTTATCCAGATTCATTTAGCTCAAATAAAATCACTTTGCTAGATAGTTTGAAATATGATTTTTTAAAAGAGAGTAAGCTAAGATTAAATTTTGAAGATCTGACGGTTTTAACACCCAGAAAATCTATTTTTTCTAAAATAGATGGGTTTTTCTCTTATAATCCCAATTTAGGCTCTAAATTAAATGTTTCAGGTAAAATCGAAAATGAAAAAAACTTTGATTTTCAGATAAATGCAAAAGCATATACAGCAAGCGCGTTTTCTAATTGGTTAGACCTCGAGTGTTTAATCGATGATAATAAAACTAAAATATCTCTCGCTGCTAAAGAAGTAGAAGATTATTATAATTTGCATCTATCTTTCAATAACATTAAATCTCACGTTTTTGAAGCCTTTCAGGATTTATTATATAAATCGTTTGATGAAATTAGTGATTTTAAATATGTAGATGGAAATCTCTCATTTTGCATTGATAGTAGATTTAATGAAAAAGGTTTTAATAAAGTTTTTGTAACTGATTTATCTGTAAAGGATTTAGATTTTCAAAAGAATAATATAAATGGTTTTGTATCGAGTATAGAAGGGAAAAGCTCTTTTGATTTAAGCGATAAGAATTTTTTGGACAATTTTTTTGCAGATGTTAGAATTTTAAATTCCAACTTCAATATAAATCAAAAAAAGATAAAAAATTTTAATGCTAAAATATTTGCTTTAGACGGAGCTTTTGAATCTACAAGCGGTTCTTGTTTAATTGAAAAAATTAAAGCTAAGGTAGATATAAAAGGTCCGATTAAAGAGTTTTCAGCAAAGATTTTATCAAAAGGAAAGCTAAATGATTTCGATGAGACTTTCTTTTCTGAATTAGCTTGCTCGAGAAAAGATAAAGAATTTCATTTTAGCGGAAATTTACAAGTTTCCGATGGAGAATCAGCTGTTTTTGGATTTGACCTGGAAAAACTAGTAGTTTTTAGCTTTTTAGATCTAAAAAATAATCTCAAAAAAGGTTGGCTTAGAGCTGAAAAAATTAATCTAAATAAATGGCCAAAAATTCTAGGATCAGATCTTTTAATTGACGGCAAAGCTAACATTGCAGCGTTTTATACAAATGAAAAACTAAGTTTTCAGCTTAAAGGTGAAAATTTAAGATATGCTAGTCCTTATATAAATCTAAACATCGATAAAGTAGGGGATTTAAACGATTTTGTTTTTGAAAATGATAATTTTATAAGCGGAACTCTAGATAACAAAATTTTAAATTGCTATGTTCCCTCTTTTCAAGGTATATGCTCTCTGCCAAAATTTGATGCTCTTTTTGATCTAAAAGATGCAACTTTGCAGGTTAGCGATAATGTTTTAAAAGCTGATCTAAAAGCAATATCAGAAAATGTTGATTTAGATGGCTTAGTTACTTTTGATTTTTCAAAAAAATATCCAATTTTAAATATTGAGACGAGTTTTTTATCTAATATCGAATCTTTTCAGAACTTATTAAAACATTTTGAGTATTCAAATGAGATAAACCTACTAGGGGAGATTAAAGGAAAAAGTTGCATAACATCTATTTTTGAAGAAGACACTAAAACTTTTTACTCTTTTGATTTTAATTTCAATAATGGCTCTTACAAAATAAATGAAAAAGCTATTTTGAAAAATATCAAAGCTAAAGCAACTTATAACTCAGATGATAATTTGTCATTTTCAAAGTTCTTTGGTGAGTTAAGCTTAGGCGACAAAACTTATCTTGTATCGTTTCCAACTTTTAAAAAGATAAAAGATGAAATTGATTTTGATCTTAGATTAGAAAAGGATATTTTTGATCTTATAAGATTAAAAGGGAATTTTATTAAAAAAGATGGTTTCTATCATCTAGCTCTTGATAAAGATCTCTCTCATTTAGTTGGAGAGAAATTTAAAGTTTTAGATTTTTCTATAGATGAAAGTTTCAATATTGATAAATTTAAACTCATCTCAAATCTTAACTCTTTTGCTTTTATATCAAGCTTTCAGTTTTTATTGGACTTTGGGTTTTTTGGAAGTGAAAACATAAATATTTTATCTCTTATTCAATCAAAACACTCAGGCAATATTCTAGCATCTTTAAATTTAGATGAAAATAAAGATCTACTCTTTGATATGGAATCTAAGAATTTTCAATTGCTTAATAAAAAATTTGATAAATTCTCTTTAAAAGGAAAAAAAGCAAAATCTAATCTAGAGATTAAAAAACTCATTTTTGATGATATTGAATCTTCAATTTTTGTTGACACTGCATCTGAAAAGATAAATATCAAAGATTGGTCTTTAAAGAAAAAAGATGAGCTTTTTTTGAAAATGAGTGGTAACTATGATCAAAATTTGGCTGCTCTATCTTTTGATATTTCAGATATAAAATTAGATCTAAAAAAAATAAGACCCTTTGTTTCTAACTTTTTTTCACTTCCTAAAGCTCTGATCGAAGGTCATCTAAAAGGGACAGGGCTTCTCTCTTTAAAACTTCCGAAAAAAGATGAAAAATTTAATTTTTCTATGAATTTAGATTTTCAGCCAAGTAACTTAACGGTTGAGAAAATCAGGCTATACAACAGTGGCTCTTTAAACGTTCATTTTGCCTCTAACACAGGGTTTGTGATTCAAGGCCTGGATTTTAGTTTTTATTCAAAGGATATAGATCTATCATATCTTACATGTAAAATAGAAAAAGCAAGTTTTGATTTAAATAATCAAAACTATCTTCTTAAAGATACCAATATCTATATCCCGCAATCTCTAAAAAGCTCATTTGAAAAATCAAAAAAACTTAAAACAGTTTTGGAAGTTTTTAAATTAACAGATGACATTGATTTGACTTGCGATATTAAATTTTCATCAGATTTATCAAATGTTGAGATGTATGCAAAAAATGCTAACTTTTCTTTAAACAACATGAATCACGAACTTAAAGATATCTTTTTAAGTCTTAAAGAAAAAAAATGCGCCCTGAACTTCAATTATTTTTATAAAAATTCATACTACACTATTAAAAATGATTTTATCACTAGCGATAAAGTTTATGTTAAAACTACATTATTAGAAAAAGCTACTAGATCTTCAAAGCCTTTAAATGTAAATTGGCTAATCGATGAAAATAAGAATTTTTTAGTTAAAGAAATTACAGGATATTTTTGTGGAGTAGATTTCCTGTTTCAAGAAGATTTAGAGAAGATTAATTCTAACAACCTTTTTGGAAGTTTAAAATTTAATGGATCTAAACTCAAAAAAATCCTTCCCAAAAATATTGAAAATTCCTTTGATCAATATCAAATAGGATCCGGCTATGAAATAAGTGGCAAGTTAGGATTTGATTTTTCAAAACCGAATTTTATAAATTTTGATGGACTTTTCTCAGGTAAAGATTTTGAACTTTTCTCTTTTCAATTTAAAACGATGTTTTCAAAGCTTCATATCGATGAAAAATCTGTGAAATTTACTGATTTTAAGATATCAGATGGAGCTGGAATTGTTATGATAAATGATATGAGCTTTGAAAAAAATAAAAACAAATGGCAGCTTAATATGCCTTCTTTAAAAATTAAAGATTTAAGACCATCTTTAATGAAAGAGATAAATAAACCCTTAGATGAGATAACTCCTTTCTTGATTAGAGATCTCTCTTTAAAAGATTTTAAAGGAGATTTAGGTAATATTAATTCATTTACCGGAAATGGTACTATGCATTTTATAAATTCATTTAAAAGAGGGCAAAGCGTTTTTGATTTTCCCGCAGATGTTTTAAGCAGAATAGTAGGTATTGATCAAGAGCTTTTAACTCCAGTTAAAGGCAAGGTAGATTTTTTTGTTAAAAATGGAAAATTTAATTTATCAAAACTAGTAGATTCTTTTTCCGAAGCTGAAAGATCTAAATTTTTCTTACTTGATAAAGGGCAAAAACCCTATGTTGATTTCAATGGGAATATCTATATTAATATTGCTATGAAACAATATGTCTTATTTAAATTTACAGAATCTTTTGTGATCTCAATTAGAGGAAATCTAGATGATCCAAAATGTAATCTCAAGAAGAAAAGAGGCTTTCTAAATTAATTTCGTTTCTTTATAGGAAAATAAAGTTTCATCGATAAAATTACTTTCTTCAAAGTAATATTATTCTAAAATTTCAAGCTCCTTAAAAAAGTTTTATATATTAGGACATTCTTACTTTGTTCCTACAAAAATAAAAATTTTATTTACAAAAAGCTCATAAAATTTTATAACTCTTTCTAACAAATTTCTTTGAGGCTTTTATGCTTAAAAAGCTATTTTTGCTTATTTCATTTTTTTTTACACAGTTCCTTCATTCAAATATTGATCCGAATTCATACCAATTAGCTGTTACAACATCGGAACCGTCAGCAAATGTTGCAGACGCAGTTAATGTGATTACTGGAGATTACTTTATTCATGAGCCTGATTTTATTGTGCAAGGAGCTGAACCTATTGTTATTGATCCAATCTATATTAGTAAAAATAGTAAAAGAAGCTGGGCTTTTCTTAATCATCTTTATATTGAACATTTCATGCTTAGTATTTCAATCCAAGAACCTTCTGGAGCAATTTTAAGATATACTAGTGCGAATATAGGGTTTCCAAAACATATTAAAAATAACAAAAAGCAAAGTGATGAAAATAGAAAAGTATATAATCAAAAGGCATTGTTGCATAAGTCTCTAGCTAGTAAAGATCTCAGTTAAAGAAAACATTTACATTTACATTTTTAAAAAATAAAATAGACACCTCAAACGTCTAAATGAGAGGTGTCTTATGAAAAAT
>JAAKFN010000003.1 GCA_011065045.1 Candidatus Anoxychlamydiales bacterium | reverse complement strand
GATTTGGATGAATAAATTTTTTCATGATTTTTTTTTAGATAGCTCAGCCATATATACTCTTTATGGAACAAAGCCTCTTTCGTCGAAAGAAATTATTTATGCTACCAGAAAAGATTGGGAACAAGCGGTTCAACCTTATTTAAAATCAGCAGAAATAGAAGAGAAAAAAAGGGCGGATGTAGCAATAAAACAATATTGTGATGATTATGACCTTCATGAAAATTGGGAAAAATGGGTTTCTTTTATCAATAATTATCCCAAATCACCTTTTATATTCTCTAAGCGTCAAACGAAAACCAAGGAAATCGCTTTTGGATATATCCTGAATATTCAAGAGATGATAACGACTCTTTTAAAAAACTATGATGTATTTAAGAAAGAGCTGGGATATGATTTTGATCCTATTGCCGTTACTATGGATTTTAAAAATATTGATTCTTCTTTTTGGAATCAAGTATTCTCAAACCATCTACTTATGGGTATTACTTATGGATACGGTCTTAAAAATTCTTATTTCTTTTCTGTGGATATGAAGAAAAAAATCGAATCTAAAGAAATTCATTCATTCTTTGCTAGTATAAAAGAGAAAGATGATCATCAACAACCATCTTTATCTCATTTACTTTTACCTAAGTTTAGATCTTATAGATTGCCTTTTAATGATGATCCTATTTTAGAAAAATATAAATTAGAGAGGAAAAAAATCCAGAAAGAATTAAATGAAAAAAAATTCTTACAAAAAACACTAAATCAATTAACCGGGATTTCAAATTAAACGAAAAAAAACTTACTCAAATCTTTTCCCTAAATACTACGTATGAGAAAAACTCTGGCTGGAAGAAAGACGTAATAGGACCTAAAGAAGATCCTCAAACTCCTGATGATATAGTTAGTGTTCTAGGTTTAGAGCATGGAAAAGTTTCAAGAAAGTGAAAAAGCTGAAAGAAATTACGAAAAGAAAATAAATCGACAAATTCTTTTGCAGCTTGTTTCAATATGTTTATGCCTATCGTTAATTGAAAAGGCCTTTTTTGCATGCATATTCTAAAAGAAAACAAGATCCATACTTTCTTTTATTTAAGAGATCGAGATCCTCTACCAAAGGATCTCTTTTGGAATAAGTTGGTTCTTCTAAAAAAATTAGGCTATCTGGAGTTATTAAATTTTTAGTTCTTAATAAAGATAATAGCGCATTGATGTAAGAGGGTTTTTCTTTATAGATTATAAACGGAGGATCTACCGTGATAACATCATAAGGGCCTTCTAGAGTTTTTATAGCTTTCATGGCATCTTTTTGAACCACAAATGTTTGATCTTCTACACTTAAAGCTCTGATGTTTTTTTTAATGATTTGACAAGACTTAAAATTATTATCGATAAAAGTAGCAAATCTTGCTCCTCTAGATAGCGCTTCTAAACCAAGCGCTCCTGATCCTGAGAAAATATCTAAAAAATTAGCGTTTTCAATAAAATTTTGAGAGATATTAAAAATGGAATCTCTAACTAAAGAAGTAGCTGGTCTTATATCTTTAGTGGTAAGAAGTTTTTTTCCTTTGAATTTACCGGCTATTATTTTTAAGCTCATCTAAAAGCTGGCTCTATTGCAAATGGTTCTAGATGATGGTTTGCTTCTTTTAAGTGATTTGGGTTGCTGTCTGCTAAAAACTCTTCATAGCACTTAGAAGCTTTTTTAACAGCTAACTCTTTTTGAAGAATTTTTCCACCTTGTTTTGCTTGATCAAAACAAATGTGTTTTTTTAAGTTGAAGAAGTTATCTTTTCCTTTCCCTTGAACAAATATTGTAAAATCTGTGAGCTTATCAGTTGTTCCGAGTATTACATATGGCTCATTCATATATAAATTAGGGGATTGATCAGAGAGAGGATATAGTTTTATGTTAGCTGAGCTTTCTAAACAAATAGCGTTAGATACGATATCTTTAGCGATTGGATAGCTAATTGATTTGAGTAATTTTTGCAGTTTTCTTTTTATTCCTCTATTTGTTGAAGAAGGAATAAGTTTACCTTTATTAAAGAAGCTAAAAAGCTCTAAGATTGACAAGTTTTTATCACTTTCTAGTCCAAGAGTATAAAGAGAGAGATTGCCTCCATTTAGCTTTGTCCAATCATTAAAAATCCTATAGTTTTTAAATTTGTTTAGCCCATCACCATTTGAGAGTAGAATTGCAATATTAACTTCATCATTTTTCACATTTGAATTTAAAATTTTAAAAAGCGGGATAGAAAAATTTGTAGAAGAAAAAAAGCTACCGATATTTTGTTTTCTTAAAAACGATTTTGCTCTAGATAAAGATACATTCTCATCAGGGCTTAGGTTTTGAGTTGATAAAACATCTAGTTTTGTATCGAAAGCTAAGATATTAAAACTATCATCTTTTCCTAACAAAGGAAGACTTGATGTAATTGCATGACGTGTAGATGTGAGTCTATCTTTTTGAATAGAGTTAGATCTATCTACCAAGAAAAAAACATTTTGTTTCAGTCTTTTTAACTTCATGGAGTGTTTAGGAAGAAGTGTGATTGCAAAAATAAAGCCTTTTTCATTTAAATTTGGAGCAAATGTGACATCTATATCAAAAAAATCTTTATAAGATAGGGTTGTTAAATCAGAGAGCTCAGGCATATGTATTAAGGAGAAGTTATATGGAAAGAGTTTGATTTTTTTTTGTTTAAGTTTTGTTAAGGCATCTAAATTGTTTTCTTCTCTGTTAGCAAAATTTGCAAACTGAAATTTTGATTTATCTTTTTCATTTAAAGGATAATTAAAGCAGGTCGTTAATTTTGTGTTTTTTTCTACTTCTGGAAGAGAGATAGCAAGATCAGCTGTTTCATTTGTTATCTCATCTTCACTTTTATAAGAATCTTTTGTTTGAAAAGCTACCATCAATAAAGAGTTTTCGTTATCAAGACCTGGCAGGATGTTTTTTCTTTCAACTAATTTATAAAACTCATTTTTAGTTGACTCTGTAGGGGGGAAAGAAAACCTTTTGCATGAAAGAGGATCTTTTTTTAGATTAAAGTCATTTTTTAGAAAAGCAGTTGATTCACTTGATGGAAGCTCTGTTTTTTTACATTTGATTTGAGTTAAAATATTTTTTTGTTTTTTTTGCAAAACAATATTTAGAATTTGATTTATATTTTTTTTGCTATTGTAGGCAGCTGCTTTATTAGAAAACATAATGTTTTTAGAAGCTAGAGAAGATTTAATCTCCAAATGATTAATAGAAGCAATAGCTACCACATGGATAGCTATTGAAATAAAAACAGAAATTTTTAAAAAGAGATTGTTTTTATTTTTCTTCAAAAGGATATTCCTCTATTAATTTCAGATATCTATTAACTCTATCTTCTAAAAATTTTGTACAAATGAGTTCATTTTCTTGTAGACGTTTTAGCTGAAGATTTGCTTTATCAATTCTTTTTTGATCGTTTTCTAAGAATCCTATACAAATATTTTTTTCAGCTTCAACTTCTAACATGTACGCACTATATATTTTCTCTTTATCTTTAAGGACCTCTCTCATAGTTTGATAGTCTTGAGAGATAACGTCCTCTGTAGAGGTAAAGTTTTCTTTTAGTCTTCCTAATAAAAACAATCTTTTTTCAAAGCTTTCGTTATTTTCCATATAACAAACAACATCTACATAATCAAGTGCTGCTTCTAAATGTGTTGGCTCGTTTTCAAATATTTTTTGAAAACTAACTGTTTTTAAAGTGCTTATGATTTTTTCAAGCTCTTTATTAGAAACTACAAAATCTTCTTTTGCAACATTTGAGAGCCATAATCTCGACAAGTGTAACAAGGATTGAGATTTAAATCGATTCTCTTTTTTGAAAACTGGAATAAATTCTTCATATAAACTAATTGCTTTTTCTTTGAAATTTTGTTTTTCATAGATTTTAGCAAGCTCAAAAACTGTTTGTTCTGGAGATTTGAAAGAATTCTCAGGATAAAAACGATAATTTTGAATAAGCTTTTCTAAAAGAGTAGCTGCATCGGTTAAATTATTTTGAAGAGTATTTAAATAGGCGAGTTTAATAGAGAACTCTTCAAAATTCTCTTCATCACCATTATCTAATAGATCTCTATAAATATCAGAAGCATTTTCTGAATAAGAAACTATTTTTCTATTAGCAAAAAGAGAGTTTTTGTAATTTTCAGACAAATAGCTACTAACCTTGTTAGATAAAAAATCACTTAGCCATATAAGATTATTTCTATTTATCTTACTTTTTGCAATAGAATAGGCATTAAAAAGATTATATGCTGCTTTTTCTAAATGCTCATCATCTATAACATCATCTCTTTTTGCGAGCTCTAAATGAGAGTTAAATAGGTTAATATAAGTTGTAAATTTATGCTTTGAATCTTTAGAGAGATCAAGTGAAATATTTGCAAAACGAATAAATCCATCTAGATCGTTTATTGTATTTCTTACACAAAATCCAATAAGCAGGTTAATTTCTGATAATTCATCTTCAGAAAAATAAGACTTTTGATCTTCTTCTAAGAAAGCTTTTAAAATAGTTAAACTATCTTCAAAATTTTCTAAATCAAAATAAGTTTTAGCAAGAGAAAAATTAAACTCTAAAATCTCACCCGTTTCAAATAGCTCTTTATTTTCTAAAAGATTTTCAATTTCATACGCTAAAGCTTTTCTAATTGATATTAATTTACTCTCAGATGATTCGTTTTGCAGATCTTGTATGGTTGCATTAACAATATATTGAAGAGATGTTTTGATAAGATCTGTATTTTCTGAAATTGAAATAAGCTCTCTAAATGTCTCTTTACTCTTTTTTGTGTTGTCAGTTAAAAAAAGTAAATTAGCGTATTCAAATAAAAAGTTTTCAAGATTTTTTGCTTCTTCAAAATCTTGTGAAATTATATTTTCAAAAACTTTAAGAGACTCTGTGTATTTCTCATTATTTTTACTCAGCATTGCTTTTGCAAATAAACTCTCAAAAAGTTTTTCATCATCTGGATATTTTAAAACGAACTCATCAAATGATCTATTGAAAACACCAAAATCATTTAAATGAAAAGCGCTTTGCATCAGCATGATATGTGATAATCTGGTCTCTTGAGGTTCTAGATCTAAATTGATAGCGTTTTCTAAATGAAATAATGAATTTTCATAATCTTCTTGATTGAAATAAGAGCGTCCAATAAAAAAATAAGCAAGGGATTTTTTATCTTCTTCTATTAAATTTAAAAGAGTATCTTTTTCTAAAGATATATCTGAAAAACGTTTCATTTCATATAAAAGCAAAAGCTTATTGTAGGCCGCATCTTTAGATTTTAAAGAGGATCCTTTTGTTATTACATTAAAAGTTTCAAGGGCTTTTTCCTTATCAAAATGAGCTTGCAGGAGTGCTGCGCTAAAAAGATATTCATCTTTTTTTGTAGGATCACTATTTGCAAGATGCATATAACAGTCACTTGCCTTTTCAAAATCATTTAAAGTCTTATGAATTTGAGATAGGTATTCTCTTGCTTGATTTTCAAATTTTGTCTCTACTAAAGCTTCAAAGCCATCTTTTGATTGTACTATTAGCTCATTTATCTCATTTGGATCTTCAATCTCTAGAGATCTGTTATATAGTGATATTGCTCTTAGATATGTAATTTTATCTTTTAGAGCTCCATCAACTCTTGTAATGTAGTAGTCGCACTCATCAATAAGTCTTAAATGCCATTTTAGATGATATAAAGAAGCGAGGAGATTTACTCCAATTTTATCTTTTACATCTTCATCTTTAATGTTTTCAAAAGCTATTACAGCTTTTGAATATCCTTTTTCATTCATATGAATGTTGCCTAAAATAGCATATAAAGAATCTATCATATCGCTTTTGGGATGCTCTAATATGTAGTTTTCTATTTGATATTTGGCTATTTCAAACTCCTCATCTTGCCAAAACTCTGCAATTCTTCTTAAGAAGAGAGCTTCTTCTTGAGTTTGAGGATTAAATAAGGGGTTTTCATCTGTATATCCAAAAGAAACTATACAAATAAATAACAATAAAATTTTTGTGAAAAAATCTCTCATAGTGTTCTTTCCTTTTTTGATCTAATTATACTTTTAAGAAGAAAATAATCAAAGATAATGTATTTTTTGATTAAGTAAATTTTTTTTATACGTTTTCTTGGAGGAGTTCAAAGTTTTTGTAAACCTCATATAGATCTAAAAGTTTATCGCTGTCTTTGAAGGCTCTCATTTTTAATTCTTCATAGACCCTAAGCCCTTTGGAATTTGATTTAGTTGCAAAATATAGACAGCCGAGTTTAAATAAAATATTGTTATCTTTTGGGCAGAGTTTATAGATGGTTTCATACTCTTTTAGCTCATCTTTTTTTAAATCTAGTCTGTTGTAGTTTTTAGCAAGCTGCAGATGAATCCAAGGATCGTTTGGAGCATAGTCATTTAATACTCTAAATTCTTCAATAGCTATTTTTATGCAAGATAGATATTTTTGCTCTAAATGCTCTTTTTGATTTTTTGAAAAAAATATTTTATTTCTAGCGTTTTTATATAAAGAAAAAAGAGAGGTGTAGATGTTTGTCAGAGATGTATGTACTTCTAGATCTGTTGGAGTTATTTTTAGCTGATTTAGGTGCTCTAAAATAGCTGCAATTAGAAGAGATTCTTTAAATTTAAATACATCTTCTTTTATTAAAAAGGATTCAAGTTTTTTAAAAATTTTAAAAACAATTTTTGGTAATTTCAATAATTCATTTTCATTTAGATTATCTGTGAGCTTCAAAGCAGCTAATGCTATTGTTAAATGATGCTCAGCAGAGCCGATTGGAATCGATAAAGCCCTTTTACAAACTTTAATAAAATGATCTTTTAGGTTAGTTAACTGTTCTGTTTTTTTAGATTGAAAATAAAAAAGTAAAACAAGGTAGGTAAAACTTGTTAAAAACATACTAGCTAATACAAGGGCTAAGATAACAGATGAGCTAAAAACTGAAAACAATAGAGCAAACAATATGATTTCAACTAAAAAAAGAGAAAAAAAACTGATATTAAAAATAAAAAAAGATTTGATGATTTTTTTTAATTGCTTGGTTGTTTGATTATAATTTTTATTAGCTTTTTTTTGAAAAAAAACCTGATTGAATCTATAAACCTCACTATCTAAGTGAATGTTCAATTTTGCACCTTTAATATGTTTTATATAGTTATGCTTGCAAAAATTTGATATTTTGAAAAGAGAAAATCAAAGACATCCAAAAATCTTTTTTTTTAATGTGCAAATTTAGATTCCGGTATCAACCATGTAATTTATAACTCTTTGAGAAACCCCTGCTTCTTGAAGTCTGTTTATTTGCGCTTGAGATAGGTTATATGTGGTTTTTGTCTCTTGAATATATCTTATAATTGTATCATCACTCACTCCACCTTGAGATAACTTAATAATATCATTAATAGTAAGAGGCTCTTTTCTATCCATTCTTTCAACTGTTCGAGGAGATGTTTTTTCCATGATTTTTCTATCTTGCTCATCTAAAGCAGCTCCAACAAGAGCTCCTGATGTAGCTTTAGAGCTCGCTATAGTAGAAGATCTAGATTCTAATCTTGTAGTAGCTCCTGTGGAAGTTTTACTCTCACAGCCAACTACGATTAATCCAATTAGAGATAAAATGAGATATATTTTTTTCATGTTTTTTCGCCTCCAAAACTTATAAAATATCATAATTTTAACATAAAATTATATGCTACTTTAAGAATAATGAATAATACTAATTAATTAAAATGTCTAGTTTAAAATTAGAGAGTTTCTTTGTAGCGATAACCGATTCCTCTAACCGTTTCAATAAGAGAATGCGTTCCTAGTTTTTTTCTAAGCGAAGCTATATGAACATCTATGTTTCTATCAACAATAAATGCGTCATCGTTATTGATATCATCTAAAAGTTGAGATCTAGATAAAACTTGATTTTTATGAGAAAGAAGTCTTTTTAATATCCCGAACTCAGACAATGTAAGAGGAATCTCTTTTTGTCCTTTTCTTAAAATATATTTATCAACTTCTAAAGTAAAATCTGAAAAAACTATATTTTTCAATATTTTTGAGCTCTCTTTTTTTCTTCTAAGGATTGCTTTAATTTTTGAAAATAAAATTTTTACAGAAAATGGTTTAGTAATATAATCGTCAGCGCCGAGCTCTAATCCTAAAACGATATCTAGCTCTTCATTTTTTTCTGAAAGAATAATCAAAGGAGTTCTTTTTAGCTCAGATGAATTTTTTATTTTTCTTACAATATCAAACCCATTTTGTCCTGGCAACCAAATATCTAAAATAACTAGATCGGGTTGTTCTCTTTCAATAGCTCTAAATCCATTGATACCATCTACTTCAACATGAAGTTGGTAGTCCAGGTTTTCTGCTTGCAATTTTATAAGCGCTGCTGAATTTTCTTCATCTTCTATTAACAAGATACGTTTTTTTTGACTCATATGCTCCTCAAAGATATTATATCACCGGTATACATTAGAATAAATTGGAAGTTTTTAAAAAAAAAGGAAAAAATTAAGAAATTGTTAAATTTTTAAAAATAACAGAAAAAATTAGGCAATCATTTTTTCATTTATAGCGCTTTTAGCGACGTCTTTGATTTTTTCAGATGTTTCATCATCTGATTTTTCACTAGGATTTGATATTGAATTTTTGTATTTAAGATATTCTTCAGTTTCTAGCGCATTATTGATATCCAATACCTTTTTTATCATTGCTGGAGGAATGTTTCTATATCTTGGTGTTATGTTTACTGCTATATTTGAGAAAAGTCCAGCTGCCATCAAATAGTCATATAAAGCTACATTTATCAATTTAGCTATATTTAAAAATGGAATAACCATTAAAGGAACGTTTATAACTACGAATTTGATTGCCTCAGCTATTGTTTTTGCTTTAATCTCTTTTTTTATAGTAGCGAAAAGAGCTATTAAATCTTCTTCATTGTCTTTTGGGCTCTTTGTATTTTCATAAAGATTCTCGAGTGGTTTTATTAGAGTCTCTTTTGTTATAAGAGATCCTAATCTCTCAATTTTTGATTCGGTTGCGTTTTTTCTCTCTTCAATAAGCATTATTTTTCCTGCATCTTTTAAGATCTCTTCTTTATCTATTTCTTTTGCAGTTTCTAGCGCTTCTTTTATTTTTTTGAAAATTTCAGCTTGCTCTTTTTCAAAGTTTTTGTTGTTTTTTGTAATCCAATCAATAATTTCTTTTTCTGACATGTTATCAATTTTATCTTTGAGACTTTTTATTTCATCTGTATTTAAAGATAGTCGGTTTTTCAAATAGTTAAAAATATCTTCTGCGTTTCCTTCATCAATCTTTTTTATCTTTTTGTATTGATCATAAGATTTTTTGAGATTATAAGCGTTTACGCTCACCATTAAACCTCCGAAAATACCCATTACAGCGATAGTTATTGGAGAGTTTATTAATCCAGCAGCTGTTAAAAGACCCATGGTAATAACAGAGATTGAGCATAAAATGTTAAGCATAGATACCATCATCTCTTTGTTATCTTTAATCTTTCTATTATTTATCAGACTAGTGATAGACTCACCTAATTGATATATACCAGAAGCTATAAGTAGAGCTCCTGTTGGATATGCCAAGCATCCTTGTAGAGTTGCAAACCATGGAGCATGTATCATAGTAAGCGGCATTAAAATGAAGAGTGCAGTATTTATAACATCATTTAAATTACTCTCTAAAAATAGATTACTTTTTAAAAGCCCGATAGCATCTAAGTAATCCTTTGCTTTTTCGGATTTTTTAGCAGCTATTTTTAAAGCTGCATATAATGAGAAGGTAGTTAAGCCAATACCTATAAGGGGAATGGCTAAAGAGGCAGGTATGCCTGGAATTGCAAGGCTAGTTAGATAAGGTATTCCAAAGTGAGGTAAAATAGCGCCAACTCCGATAATTCCGGCAAGAAGTCCAATTGTTAAAGCAGTGAGAAGTAGTTTTACATAAGTTTTATTCGCATTTGGTTCGGCTTTAAGCTGTGCAATATTATGCTTAAAGGTTAGTTTGGGTATTTCAGTTATTAGTGCTTCTGTGTTATCTATTAAAGTGTTTTGATGCGCTTCTTGAATATTAAAAATTTTGCAAGCAGAAGAATCTGTTATTTTAGAGGCTTTTGTCTCATTAATAATTGGCAGAGATTTTCTAAAACAAGCATATATAATTTTTGTTATAAGATAGAATTGTTTTGGATTTTTTGTTGAGACCATCAAATCTTTATCTGAAGATTTGATTTTAAATTCTTTATTCTTTGGGAATTTTTCACTATCGTCTTTAAAGACTTCTTCTAGAGCTTTTTTTAGAGAGTCGACTGAAGTCTCAGATAGATCTTTGCCCGTTAAAACTTTGCCATCACCAATTAAAGGGATTCTATCAATTGCTAAACTGCTTATTTTACCATCTTCATCCAAAGAGCATTTCAAGTGAAAATTTGAGTCAATAGCTCTAGTAGAGGCATCGGATATAGGCACTGATTTTGTTTCACTTACACTCATTGTTATTATTTCCTATTAATTTAGTATTATATGTTTATAACATTGCTAATACAGTTATTATATAGTAAGAAATCGTTTAAGTCAATATAATTAATTGTTTAAATGGTTAAATTAAAGTATTTTCTTGATAAATGGCTTACAGCAAGAATGAGTTCCTTTTAAGGGGAAAGCATAGTATAAAATATTTGAAACATAACATTATTATTTAGTTTTGGTCTATATGGAAGAAGCGAAAAAAACTACCACAGAAGGTAAAAAAAACCAAAAAACATGATATTTTTCGGTTTTTTAGAATGCATTATTAGTATGCATTAGGTGTTTTCAAACATTAAAAATCAAATTTTGCAGTTATGTTTAAACCATGTAGGGTTAGTTGCTCTGAATCTACATTAACATTTGCTGCAAAAATTCTTTCTTTAATTATCATGTTTTGATTCCATAAAACTTGCAGTTCATATCCTGCAAAGATATCAAAGTGCCAATAATTTTTATCAAAATAAGATTCCCACTTAAACCCAAGAAGCATTTCAACAATAGGGGAGACTACAAAGTCATTATCGATTTTCATATTTTGAAAAGATGCGCTCATATTATGAAATTTTTGATAACTTAAACTTCCCGCCGCTTTTCCATTTAGAGAAAAACCTTTGCCAAGGAGCCATTTTGTATAAACTCCAATTCTAGGGCCTATTAACCATGAATCAGATTTTATTGTGTTAGAAAGAGAAGATGAATTAAATATAGCTCTAAAAGAAAAGGATTGATCTATGAAGCCTCCTTTAACTCCCCAAAATGGGCTAAAAATAAGCTTTTTTCCTCGATATTCTGAGCGAGATAGTTCTAAGTCTAGAATGTCTAACTCTATTTTTAAATCTGCTCTATATTCGTTTGCAAGAGTATTGGGTTCAAACCAATAAATTGTTTGGCTAGTTGCCCAAGAAGGTCTTGTCTTTGAAAAGCTATTTTTTGAATGAAAGTGCGTGTATTCTACATAAGTAGTCCAATCATCATATTTCAAGTTGTATCCAAGTCCTACTTTAAAACCAGGATCAAATGTATAATTGATATTAATAGCTTGTTGTCTTGTCGGAGTAGAACTATTGTCTCTTAATAAAACAAGGTAAAAGCCTTGCTCTAAAGCTTCCCAATATATAAATGAGCCTGTTACAAAAGCATCTTTAGCTTTACAAACACCGACTCTTGCGCTTTGATTATAAGCGGATGCTTCAGGAGGTTTTGGGATATCACATGAGCATGGTGTTGGGCATTTAGGTTTAGTTTTATAATTTTCATGTCTGGCGCTTGCAGTTGACATAGCTAATACAGCTAAAAAAAATATAGAAAAATATTTTATGTTTTTCATATATTTTCTCTTACTTTGGAATTTTAAGTTTTTGTCCTACTACGATAAGATCATTTTCTAAATTATTTAGATGTTTTATTGAATCCACAGTTACGTTATTAATTTTAGCAATTTTCTCTAAAGAGTCTTTAGCTTTAACTTTATAAATTAGATAGTTGGAGCTATTGGATTTTATAGTTTTTACAATATCTTCTAGCGTGGTCTTAACTTTTGCAATATCTTCTAATCTAGTGTTTTGTTTTAAAATGATCTTTTCAAGTTCATTTATTTTGTCTTTGTGTTGGGTAAGGGCTAGGGTTGTTTCATTTGCATGATTTGATAAACTTGAAAAATTGGAGTTTAAACTATGTGATTTGGTTTCAAATATGGAAATTTTATTTTCCATGTCACTAAATAGTTTTGTAAGATTTTCAATTTTTAACTGAAGTTTTTCTAAATGTTGCTGCTTTAAATTTTGAGTTGCATCTTCTTGATGTTTAACTTTGCCATCAACTATTTGCATCTCGGTATGAAAACAGTTAATGTCATGTCTTAAATCATCTAGATTTGTTTGGAGCTCATGCAATGTTAGCTCTAACTGGTGCTTTTCTTCTTTAGGTGAAGATTTCATAGGAGAGCACGCGCTTAAAGATATTGCTAAAATAGCAATTGAGAAAAATTTTGTTGTTTTCATGTTTACAAACATTAAAAAAAACTCCTTTTATTTGTCTTCTGGTCAACCTGTTGCCCCTGATCCTCACGGTTCAAGCCCCTTCCTTTAGGGAGGGGCGATTGACGATTATCTTTGCTTTTCAAATATTTTAAATTCACCACGTCTATTTAAGTGCCAGTCTTGCGAAGTATGGCCCATTACTAGAGGTTTTTCTCTTCCATATGATACTGTGTAAATTTTGTTAAAATCTACACCGTGTTTTATTAAAAGAACTCTTAAATGATTAGATCTTCTAGTTCCAAGCGCCATGTTATATGCAGCAGATGCTCTTTCATCGCAATGTCCTTCAATATTTAAATAGACATTTGGGGTTTTTTTCATATAATTTGCAATTTTCTGGATGATGATTAAATCTTCTTTATCTCTGAGCACATGATCATCTGTTAGAAAATGGACCTTTTTAAAAATAGATGCTAAATGAGAAGGTGTTATAAAATTATCAAAACTAGGAACTCCGCCTTCTCCAAAATTTTCTTTTGGTTGAGCAAAGTTCTTATCTGATGAAGAAAATCCGCCTTTTAAATCTTTTTCATTTAATGGAATAAAATCATCATCATCTGGTCCTTTAAAATCTTCTTCATTTTGTGCCCAGTATGAATTAGAGTCTTTCCCCCAGAGAGAATTTATTCCCTTTTTTAGGTATCTACTTGCCGTTTTTACATTTTCCCAAGTATCTGAAGATCTTTCGCAACTTGTTAAAACAAGTAGTGTAGAGATAAAAAATAAAGTAAATATTTTTTTCATAAATTGCCCTTAAGTTTTCCCTATATTAATTTTTAGGGTTCAAAAGAAGGAAATCTTTTTTTCCCTTCATTTTTTGTAATTTTTACAGCTTCTTTTTGGTTTATATTTATTAAATATAGCTCTGTTTCAGTTATATCTTCGGTGTTGTATACAAGATGTAGATTATCATTTGCCCAAAAAGGATTTTCTTTGTTTTTATTTCCATGAGTTAGTTGCCATTCTTCGTTTTTTTCAAAGTCATATATACATATTTGCCTGATATTATTAATTTTAGCACTAAAAGCTAATTTTTTACCATCTTTTGACCAAGAAGGAGTTACATTTTCTCTGTTTTTTCTTGTAATTAAATGTGCAACGGGTCTTTTTCTTGTATAAGCATTATCTGAAATAGCAATTACATATATTCTAACAGCTCCGTCTTTATCAGATACAAAAGCAAGCTTTTGACCATCTGGTGAAAATGATGGAGATGCTTGGGTAGATCTTGGATATGAGAAAAGCTGAAGAGGTTTTCCAATTGGCAGAAAGTTATCATCGAAATGTTGTAAAAAAAGATCTGGGCCTCCTGCTGCATCACTTATAAAAGCTAATTTATCTCCATTTTTTGAAATAGCGGGAAGTAGTTGATTCCCTCTTAATTTTATAAGAGGCTTACTCTCTTTTTGATTTGTAATTGAGCTTTTATGAATTTTTGGAGGGCCATTTAAATATGAGATATAAAGATATTCGTTTTTGTTATTTGGAATAAAAATTGGATGAACTAAATAGCTGTGTTGATTAGTTAATTTTTTTGCATTTTCACCATCGATATCGGAGATCCATATCTCAGATTGCCATTTAAGATTTTTGTTAAGTTCGTTTTTTGATCTAACTGAATATAGTATTTTTGATGTAAAAATACCTTTTTGTCCAAATAAAATCTCTTGAATATTATCACAAAGTGAGTGGATTTTCGCTCTGTCGATGTTTAAATTGCCAGAAAGCTCTAATTCAAATGTTTTTAAGATATTATTATTTGCATTGTATACAAAAGTTTTTAAAGTTTTTTTCATTACTTGAGATTTAACAACAATCGCTATTTTTTTATTGTTCCAAAATGCTGGATCAAATGCTATGTCTGTATCGAAATGCGATATTTTAAAATCATTTTGATATTCATTTTTTAAAACTTTTGTAAAACCACTATTATTTAAATCAAATTTCAAAACTTTCGCTAAATTTTCTAAATAAGAGTTTTCAAATTCAGAGCCTTCGTTAAAAATTTTTGATAGGTATAGAGGCTTTATCGAGTTTTTTGTGGACAGGGATACTTCTATTTCTTCATTTGCAAAAATAGAGTTAAAAAAAACAGAGCTTGCGAAGATGAGTAAAATATAAAATTTTTTGAAGTTAATCATTTTTAAAAATCACAATTAGTTTTTTCTTTTCTTGAAATACTTTTTCCATATTTTTAAATGATATCTCAGATAAGCTATTTTTTAAATAACTTTGATTTATTTCGCTTTTAGAGTCCAAAATCAAAACATCTGTTATTTTTCCTTCGGGATGTATTATAAACGAAACTCTTACTTCGCCGTATTCGGGAAGATTTAGATTGTCTTGCAATTCTTTTACTAAAATTTGTTTAAATTTTGAAAAATTATCAAATGAGGCGGTTTCAATTTTTTGATCAAGGCTCAAAGTTTTTACTTTTTTAGGTATTCTAAGATCAGACTTTTTTATGATCTCTTTTTTATCATCTAAGCTTTTTATTTGCTTTTCTAGTTTATCTAAAAGAGATAAGTATTTTTGTTTATCAATAGGAACTGCTTTTTTTAGAGGTGTTTTTTTTTGAATAGGAGCTTTTTTTACTGGGATTGGTCTTGTGGGGGATTTTTTTATAGGGGCCCTTTTTATAAAAGTTTGTTTTGGTATAGGTTTTATCTCTGGCTTTAATATAATATTATTTACTACCAAACTTTGTTTTTTTTGTTTTTTAAAAGATCTAAATGGAATTACTAAACATAAAATAACAATAAAATGAAAAGTTACAACTCTATAAATTGTCTTTTTATTAATGTTAAATAGATTGGGTTTTCTTTTCATAAATCTTAAAATTTTTTAATCAGGCTGCAGAACAACATCTAGCTTTTCAAAGCCTGAGAGCTCTACTAGATTTTTAATGGATTGATATGAGCCAAATGTAGCTTTTTTATCATGATATAGCTGGGGGATTTGATTGGGATTAGATCTTTTTTTTTCTTTTAAGAGATCTTTTAGCTCTAGAAGTGTCACTAATCTATTATTTATCAATATAGAATTATCTTCTTTTACTTTTAAAACTATTGAAGTTTGTTCAATGTTTTTATCACTTTTTGTAGAACCTTCAGCCAAATTTATATGATCTACTTCTAAAAGAGGAGCTATTAAAATAAATGAAATTAATACAACAAAGACAACATCAATTAAGGGGGTTAAATTAATTAAATTTTCATCAAGATCACTAGAGTTTTGTAGAAACTTTTTTTTTCTCATATTATTTTACGTCAACATTTCTATATTGAATCTCTAAAGTTGTTATTAATCCATGTGAAAAATGCAGCATGTCGCTTCTAAAATTTTTTATCCAATTCTTTAAATAATTATATGCAATGAGAGCTGGTATGGCAACCATAAGCCCAACAACTGTTGTAGATAGAGCCATAGAAAGACCAGATAATATAGAGGTGTTGTTATTCAATAAAGACTGAGTTTGAAGCGAATTAAAAGTTATTAAAATTCCCCAAACAGTACCTAAAAGCCCTAAAAATGGACCTAAAGTTACAACTGTAGGAAGTATAAATAGATTTTGTTCTAAAAGTTTTATCTGTTTTAAAATCTCAACGTCTAAATGCGAATCTATAAGTTCGATATCTTTACTCGACATATATACCTTTTTTTTCTCGTTTATAAAAAAACGATTCTTATTTAAAATTTCTAAGGTTTTATCTTTCAAACTTTTATAAATATTTAAGTAGGGATATGTAAGGTTAGAGTTTATGTTTATAGATAAAATGTTTTCGCTGTTTGTTTGAACCTTTTTTTCAAAACTCGAATTTAATAATTTTAGTTTTTTAGCTAGATACATTTTATGTAAAAGTATTACCCAAGAAGCTATAGATAAAATAAATAATGAAAAAAAGATAAATTTACCAAAAAGATCTGCTTGAAAATAAGCATTTAGTATAGGAGACATTGCAATCATAATAAAATCTCATTTTTTTCTATATCTTGACACACTTTGAGATTTGTATTAAAGCAAATGTATTAAAAAAGAGGGATTTTTTTTAAAATGCTATGAGTTGCTCTGATGGTTTTTACTACTATGTTTTCTTCATAATAAGCCAATAAGAGACAAGGAGAAAAATCAGCATTAAAACCATAGCCAAACTGCTGAACAATTATTCTTTCATGTTCAGCATCATTTTCTAAATCTTGATATTTTAATGCTATTTTAGATAAAAGACTTCTTATTAAAGGGTTATTATCTTCCTGAGTTTTGGTTATTCTTTCAGCGAATTCGAGTTGGCGCTCCTCAATTAAATATTCAATGAAACCAGTAAAGCATTTATCATTTTGAAAAAACGTCTCAACCTTAGCTTGATCACAAAGTAATTTCATTTCAGAATTTAAAAAATTTGTCCAATCTTCATCAGATAAAGATTTTTTCATAACCTTTAATATTTGATCATAAATAACATCCTTCTGAAATGAGGGAAGTTCTTTTGTTGAACTTTCAAAAAAATATTTTATAGATGAAATCTCTTGCAAAGAGAGGTTATTACGAGGGGGTGTTATAAATGACATATTAGTTTATATTTAATTGGTTAAATTAATTATATAATGTGCGTTTATTTAATTTCTAGTATTAAAAATATAATTACCGCTTATTTTTTTTTAATTAATATGTAATATAAAGGATGTTTAGTGTGTAGCGTTGGTTTGAGATCTGGCATTTTTGAAGTCTATGTCGAAAATGTCCTTGACAAACTCGACATGACATGCGAAAAAGTCATATAAAAATGAGAAAGAAAAATGGAATTTTTTGATTCACATGCTCATCTAACAGGTGAGGGTGATTACGATAGTTTAGATGAAATCATAAAAAGAGCAAAAAAAGCAAATGTTACAAAAATTGTGAATATCTGCACTGATCTAGGATCTTTAGATAGGGGATTAGAGCTCTCTCAAAAATATGATTTTGTTTTTGCAGCAGCTGCTACAACCCCTCATGGAGCTGATAATGATAGAGATATCTTGTTTGAAGATGTTAAAAAGGCAGCGCTAAATAAAAAATTAATAGCTATAGGGGAGACGGGCCTTGATTATTTTTACGGCTTAGATAAAAAAGAGTTTCAACAGATGTTTTTTAAAAACTATTTAAAACTTGCAAAAGAAAATGATTTACCTCTTATCATTCATGCAAGAGATGCATTTGATGATATTTTTAAAATAGCGGATGAAATAGAACATAGCAGGGCCGTTTTACACTGTTTTACAGGAACAAAAAAGGAAGCTAAAAAAGTGCTAGATAGAGGCTGGCTCATATCTTTTAGTGGGATTATAACTTTTAAAAACTCATCGGATCTTAGAGATGTTTTAAAAGATATTCCAGTAGAAAGTATTTTAATAGAGACAGACTCTCCTCTTCTCTCTCCCCAATCTAAAAGAGGCAAGAAAAATGAACCTGCTAATGTTGTTGAAACAGCAGAGGTTATCGCAAATATTAAAAATAAAAGTTTAGAAGAAATTGCAAAAATAACTTTTGATAATGCTAATAAGTTTTTCTTTGCTTAATTTATTGATATTTATAACTCTGATAAAGATTACAAAAAAGTTTTTAGAAAAAATAAGATCTTTTTTCCAATAAAGACCTTAAAGAGTGATTAAAATAAAAGAGACATCTCGGGAGCGAAGGTTAAAAAAACTTTTACAATAAATTTCCAAGTTTTATAAAATTTTTAGTATAAATTTTTTTGATAGACGAAGCAAGAGCTTCTTTGCTAAAGCAACATAAAAAAGAACGCGATAAAAGAGATTTGTTCAAATACCGGAAGGCAAAGACTTAACATTTCCGTAGCTGTTGATGTTATAGAGGGAAAGCTTCATTTTCAAGAAGATTCTATGTTAAATACTCAAGCAACCATTTCATTTTTGGATAAAATAGAAAAAGCATATCCCACAAAAAGAAAGATTCATATTTTTTAGATAATGCTAGATATTACAAAAACCAAGCGGTAAAAAATTATTTAGAAGGATCTAAAATACAGTTTCATTTTTTACCACCTTATAGTCCTAATTTAAATCCAATAGAAAGACTCTGGAAATGGTTAAAGCAAAGAGTGATTTATAACACTTATTATGAATATTTTGATGACTTTAGGCAAACGGTTTTCAGGCTATCGGCGCTCCTTTGCCCAATTCTTGAACTGTATAATTTAAATAATAGAGTATTATATAAAAATAAAATTATGGTATGGTATAAAATGGTATGGTATAAAAATGTTTATTGTTTGGACATCAGCTTGTCTCTTTATTAATTTGATTGTTAATTTTGTTTTTAATCATTTTATTGTAAATGAAAAACGTCCTTTTGCTAGTCAGGAATCTGTCGATGCTAAAAAAGAAATTGTAATTAATAATAAGCTTGAAGATGTTCAAGAAAATTATCAAATAAAAAATAAAAGCATTGAAACATTTAATGTCAAAAATAGCTTTCAAGTAAAGCAACCATTGGATTCATTAGGTCTTTTTTTACCATTTAAAGAGAACAAAATAGACACTCATAATTTTTTTTGTAATGAAGGAAATGTTTTGGTGGAAGTAGAAAAACCCCCGAAAAAGAACAAAGAGCATAATGAAAGTAAAGACTCAATCGAATATACAAATTTTGATAAAAGAACTATTGAAGGAATTTACATATCAGGGCCGAACGAAGAACTCGATAAAGTTGAAAATATAAAGGGAATAACTGTTGAAAACTTATGCTTGCCAACATTTTATAAAACATTTCATGATCGGTTAAAAGGTTTTTTATGTCGTGAACTTAATGAAAAGATAATAGAAGATATCAAGCAAACAATATTAAACTATTATCAAGATAATTTTCATCCATTTGTAATTGTTAGTTTGCCTGAGCAAAAAATCCAAAATAATGTGATAAAGATTATAGTTTATGAGAGTACGGCTTGTGATATTAGCATTAAAGGTAATAAATACTTTTCAGAGAAGAACATTCAAAATTATATATCCCTTAAACCAAATAAATCTATTGATACTCAAAGCATAATACAAGATCTTTATTGGATAAATCGAAATCCTTTTAGAAATGCTTCTATAGTTTTTTCTCCAGGAAATAAAGAAAACACCACTGATCTTGAATATTTTATTGACGATAGATATCCCTTCAGAGCATATGTCGGAGCTGAAAATACTGGATTTGAGGCTACAGAAAAAGAGAGATTAATTGCAGGGTTTAACTGGGGAAATGCATGGGGATTAGATCATATTGTTACATTTCAATATACAGCTTCTACAAATATTAATAGATTCCAAGCTTTTACAGCTAGTTATGCATTGCCGATATTTGGAAAAAGAATATTAACTTTATATGGGGGGTATGCTCAATTTAAACCAAAAAAAACTATTGAAGATTTAAAAAACGAAGGAAGGTCAGTGCAGTTCAGCGCAAGATATACTTTTCCAATTAAACCAATAAAGCATTATCTTCATGATTTAAGCATCGGATTTGATTATAAAAGAGAAAATATAAATCTTACTTATAGACAAAGACCTTTTATTGGAAATTCTGTGAATATTACACAATTAGTATGCGATTATAATGGTAGGTATGAACTGGGTAATTTTAATATTCCTGTCGAAATTATTTTTGTATTATCTCCAGGGGATATAATGGAAAAACAAAGTAATCAAAGATTTTCTGAACTTAGACCTCATGCTAAAAACAGTTATTTTTATTCAATGCAAAAGGTTACTCCAATTTTTAAATTGCCCAAGGATTATGAGTTGGTAATTAACTATACATCTCAATTTTCATCGAATAATCTTTTGTCTTCAGAGCAATTAGGGTTAGGAGGGTATAATACAGTTAGAGGTTATGAGTATAGAATTGTAAATAAAGACAATGGAGTTATTTTTAATATTGAAGGATATACCTGTCCAATGAAACTTATAAGTAATAGAAAAATCAAATTTAAAGAAGCTTTGAAGTTTTTAGCTTTTATAGACTATGGGTGTGGCTGGGATAGTACAGAAATAGAGACTGTGAAAGATTTTATATACTTAATGGGGGCAGGGGGGGGGCTGCGATATCAAACATTTCCCAACCTTGCCTTTAGAATTGATTGGGGATTTAAATTACATGAAATCAAAGAATTCGAACCAAGAAATAAACTAGGCAGGTGGCATTTTGGTTTCAATCTTAATTTTTAAGGATTTTTATGAAAAAATTATTTAAGCATTGCATAATTATGCTTTTTTTTAGCTTCAAGGTGTTTTCTTTGCCTTTAGGCGCTGAAAGCCGTTTAGGAGAAGCAATGTTTTTTGAAAAAACAAATGAATTAGACGTTTTTTTAAAGACTGAGAAAACAATTATTGATTGGAAAGACTTTAATATTTCTGCTCAAGAAACTGTTAGATTTAATCAGCCTTCAAAAGATTCAGCGGTATTAAATCGAATTACAGGAAATAACACATCAGTTCTTTTGGGGAATTTAGAATCAAATGGCTCTTTCTTTCTACTGAATCAGAATGGTATAATAATTGGACAAGATGCTCAAATTAAAGCAGATTCCTTTTTTGCATCTACTCTAAAACTTCTGGATTTCAATTCAAAGAATGATTTGGTATTTTACGGAGATCAAAATTCTTCAATAATTAATCTTGGTAAAATTGAGGCAGAAAAAGAAGTATATTTGATATCAAAATCAATTAAAAATTATGGTCAGATATTTGTAAAAAATGGTGGAGCTAATTTAATTGCTTCAACTAAAGTTTTAATAAAACCAAATAATGAAGATAATATTTTTATTCAAATAGACGAGAAAGAGGAAATAAAAAACGAAATTGGAATAGAAAACTCAGGCCTAATAAAAGCTATAAAAACCAATCTGAGCTCAAAAGGAAACATCTATCAATGTGCAATAAATCATAGCGGCGTTATAGAAGCTAATGGAATAAAAAATATAAATGGAGAAATTTATTTAGTAGCAAAGGATGGTTTGATACAAACTAAAAAAAATGCACAATTAATTGCTAAAAATGAGAACTCGACTGGTGGGCGAGTAAATATTTTAGCAGATGATATTAGATTAGAGGGTAAGACTCTAATCGATGTTTCTTCAGAACTCGGAGAGGGAGAAGTAAATATAGGAGGCGGGTATCGGGGCAAGGATGATAAATTCTTTAATTCTCAAATGACTACTGTATCAAAAAATGTAAAAATTAATGCTGATGCGACTGTGAACGGAAATGGAGGTAAAATAATTTTATGGTCTGATGGAGGCACGACATTTCATGGTAGTATTTCAACTAAAGGTGGAGAAATATCTGGTGATGGGGGCTTTATTGAAATATCGGGTATTAAACAATTGAATTTTGATGGGGAGATAAATACGAGTGCAAAAAATGGATTTTTGGGAACTATGTTATTAGATCCATCAAATATTACTATCGGTAAAAAACAACCATCAGGAGGATCTTTTAATGGACTAACTCCTACAGACTCTTACGTATTAACAGCGGGTACTTCCTTCATCTATCTTAGTGATTTATATGCAGCTTTAGATAACGCTAATGTGGTGATCGATACTGACTCAGCCTTTTCTGCTACAGGGGACATTTGTTTATCTAGTTCATTTTATTATTTTCCACAAACTATAAATTCTGGGTCTCTAACTTTGATTGCAGATCGAAATATTGATATTAGCGGTTTGCTAAATTATACTGCTTTGGCAGGAAGCAATGTTTCAATAAATTGTACAGCTGGTAATGATTTTACAACCAACTCTATGATTGAAGGAACAGAGGTTACTCTAAATTTTACTGCAAATGATGTGATACTTAAAGGAGGTTTTTCTATAACAGATTTAAAAGATTTTACTATAATATCATCAACGGATGTTTGGTTTGGCCCTAACGTTTCTCATGATTTGCAATGCAAAAGCTCCGCTATTATCAATATTACAGCTGGCAATGATATAAAAATTGAGGGTAATTTCAGTTGTAGAGATGCTACAAGTTTGAATTTAGCTAGTCCCAATGATATAACTATTGAAAAAGCGAATATTTCAACTTTACCTGATTTTTCCTTTACGAGAACAAATTGATGTTTTATGCAAGATGCTGTGGTTTTGGGTGTTTTTTAATTAAGCGGTGAAATTATTTCTTGATCTCGAGAATTTCCTAAAGTTATAATAGTCTTGTTTTCAGAGTCTTAAGTAATTTATTTTCTCTTTCTAAAGCATGCATTATTTACAATAATGAAATTAATCTGTATTGCTATATATATAGACAAGGTTTATATAAGTGATGTTTTTTTAATGAAAATAAACATAATTTTTTTAATATTATTGTTAATTGTTAATGCAGGTTTGTTCGCTAATGATTGTAACATTCAAACTCTTTCAGGAAAGA
This sequence comes from Candidatus Anoxychlamydiales bacterium, assembly GCA_011065045.1. Lineage (GTDB taxonomy): Bacteria > Chlamydiota > Chlamydiia > Chlamydiales > SM23-39 > JAAKFX01. The sequence continues at coordinate 18,845 of JAAKFN010000003.1, read as the reverse complement.
CTCTTGTTTCTAAGGTTGAGAATGGATTAGAAATTAAATCTTTTGATGATAATGTAATTATTAATTGGGATAAATTCAATATAAATGAAAATGAAATTATTAATTTCGTTCAACCTCATGATTATAGCTGTGTGTTAAATAGAATTATTGGACAAACCAAAACAACAATTTTAGGATCTTTATTATCTAATGGTAAAGTATTTTTAATAAATCCAAATGGTATAATAATTGGAAAAAATGCCCAAATCGATGTAGATTCTTTTTTTGCATCTACTTTAGATCTTAAAGAAGTAGATTTTAATTTCGATAATGAGATGTTTCTTGAAGGTCATTTGGATACATCGATAATCAATTTAGGTAAAATTAATGCAAAAAATGATGTTTATCTAATCTCTAAAACTATTAAGAATAAGTCTCAAATTGAATCTTCTTGCGGAGATATTAATTTAATAGCTTCAACAAAAGTATTAATAAAGCCGGAAGGTAATAATAATATTTTTATTTTATCAGAAGATAAAGAGATACCAAAAGAAGAGGTTGGGATAAATAATTCGGGTCTTTTAAAAGGAGTAAAAATAAAATTAATATCAAATGGTAATATTTATGCAAATGCTATAAAGCATACTGGCAAAATAGAGTCCAATGGAATAAAAAATATTGATGGGGAAGTTTATTTAGTCGCTAAAGAAGGTCTAATTCAAACAAAAAAAAATGCTCAATTAATAGCAAAAAACGAGAATTCAACCGGTGGACAAGTAAATATATTAGCAGATGAGATTAGATTAGAAGGTAATACTTTAATCGATGTTTCTTCAAAGATTGGAGAGGGCGAAGTAAATATAGGTGGAGGATATCAAGGAAAAGATCAAAGATTCTTTAATTCTCAAATGACTTCAGTTTCAAAAAATGTAAAAATTAATTCTGATGCAATCATAAATGGTAATGGCGGAAAAGTAATATTATGGTCTGATGGATGGACCTCTTTTTTAGGTGATATATCTAGCAGAGGAGGCTCCGAAAACGGAGATGGTGGGTTTATTGAAGTATCAGGTTTGAAAAACTTAATATATAGAGGGAGAGTAAATACAAAAGCTTTAAATGGAAAAATAGGCACTCTTTTATTAGATCCTTCAGATATAACTATATCTGCGGCTGCAACAAGTGGCGGTGCTTTTGATGGAGGCTCTCCAACAGATACTTTTACTCCAACACTAGCGGTGGCGAATATTTTAAATACCGATCTTACCGCAGCCTTGGATGCTGCCAACGTTGTGATAGATACAACATCAGCTTTTGGATCTTCAGGAGATATATCATTTACAGCAGTTTATACATATACATCTGCAGGTACGGCAGGAGGATCTCTCACTTTAAATGCGGATAATGATATTAATATAAATTCAGCTTTGACCCTCACATTTGATGTAAGTAGCTTAGCTAATTTAAATTTCAATGCAGGAAATGATATTTTAATCGACGCAGACTTAAATGTTGATAACGCAAATAACATAACCATGGTAGCCGGGAATGATTTTACTATTTCCACAACTAATACATTTGATTGTGATAATGTTTCTTCAATTCAGCTAACAGCAGGGGCTACTTTTACAATAGCTAATAGTGGAACTGGAGTTCCGGGTAATATAGATTTTAGTTTGTCTGATAATCTAGGTATAACTGCAAATGATATAACTATTTTGGGACAAATTGATAATTCTTTTATTGGTGATCTAAGCTTAACAGCGACAAATGATATTAACATAGGTCCAAGCACAAATGTTAGTACCGGACCAAATGTTCAGTCTAGAGTATCAACTAACACAGGAACTATAAGCGTTGTAGCAGGGAATGATTTGATATTAACAGGAGGGACAACTGATGATGAACAATTTGCTCAGATCGGAAGAAAGGCAACAAATGTTAATTGTGATATTCACCTTACTGTAGGAAGGGATCTTAAATTAATTGCTGGAGGATTAGGAGTAAACACTGATTGTTTTGCTTTAATTGGTCATGGAGGATCAGGAGGGTTTTCAGATAGTTCTATGATTGGGGATATTATAATTCATAACATTGGAAGAAACTGTATTGTGGATGCTAGAAACGGGGTCAACGATAGTTTTGCTCAGATAGGACACTCTGCAATGAATGATGCTAATAATTTAACATTTTCAGGAGATATAAGAGGTCCTTCTGCTGGTTCTTATGCACCAATCCAGGGAGATTTAGATATTTTTGCAGGAGATGAAAATCAAGCTTATGCAATCATTGGTCATGGAGGATCAAATATTTCAGGGGGGACTTTAACTCTATCTGGAGATATATTAGTTCAAGCAAATAATATAGAAATTGAAGGAGGAGATTCTCAAGATACTGCTGCTGTAGTAGGATTTAGAGTTAGAATGAGTGCAGGGACTCCTGCAGTTACAATTAACAATTCAAACATAAAATTAAAAGCATTGGATAACCTATTGGTTAAGGCTGGAACAGGATCTGCAGGAGGCGGCGGGCCTGGATTAATTGGAGCATTAATAAATACAACGGATGTAACTAGAACAAGTGCTTTTATTGACATTGATTTAATTGACATTAAATGTTTGGGCAGAACTACCTTATTGGGAGGAGTAACAAACCCAAATGAAAATATTATTCTTTTAGGAGCTATGACTGCTGATTTAGATTCAGTATTAATAACAACATTAGGAACAAGCAGATCTAATCTCAATATCGACATAGAAGGAAATTTTTCTGCTATTTCTCGAAATGGAGAGACTGTATTTATTCAAAATGGCACCACTACCACAGCTGGAAGAACTTTGAATATTAAAACAGGACAAGATTTTTTTATGATGGCGGAATCTAAAGGAGTTCAAGTGAATGCTATCGATACAGCGGTTCTTGATATTGCGCAAGATTTAAGTCTTTTATCTGATACTGAGCAATGTATCATAGATGCACAAAATACTTTGAATATTACAGTTGGTAGAGATGTTGATTTGATTGGACATTGTGATGGTTCGTCATTTACAAGAGCAACTATTCAAAATAGAGCAGGCAATTTATCTATAAAAGCAGGTAGAGATATAACTCTAGGTCCTTGGGGAGAAATAGCAAATCTTGGTAGTGGAGAAATAGCAGTTGTTGTAGACAATGATTTTCCAAATAAATGGGATATAGGTTCTGGAAGTTTTTTCATGAATGTTCATACTGAAGTTGGAAGATCAGGCGGAGGTATCGTTAGAATTTTTACAGCTTCTAGATCTCAGAATTTTATAACAAATCAATTTGGGACAAGTACTTTTGTTAATGGAGCAATTAATAATAATGTTTTTACACAAGGTCCTTTATTTGTAAATTCAGCAATAGAACAATGGGCAACATATTTTTCCTCTTCTTTTGGAGGAGCTCCTTTTACAATTTTTTATAAAGATTTCCCTTTCCCTTCAATATTAAGTCTATTCGGGCAAGATCCGGCTTTTTTATACCCTGATTATGAACTTTTTTATAAGCCTTTTTACATATATTTATATTACGATCCACTTATTAGATTGCCAAAACAGAGAAAAGTTCCTTGGAATCAGTTAAATGAAAAAATAGATCTCTATAAATCTCAATTATAACGAACTTATGATTGTTTTTATTAATGAGAATTTTTCAAAATTAATTTACTAAATTTGTTTTAAAGTTTTTTTTCATGCATATTTATTGGTAAACTCATAGTAAAAAAAATACATGGCAATCAATTGTATTTTTTTTCTAAAATATTTTAATAAAGAACAATAATCCATGCAAAAAAATGTAATTTCAATATCTTTTTTCTTAAGAAGATTGCAATCCTTAACAGGATTTTTTTTAGTTCTATTTTTAATTGAGCATCTATTTACAAACTCAACAGTCGCTTTATTTTTAGATGATGGTTCTTTTTTTGTAAGATCTGTTAGCCTTTTTCAATCAATTCCATTCCTGCCTGCTATAGAAATTGTTCTGATCGGGATTCCTCTAGCGCTACATGCATCTTTAGGTGTTAAGTATATTATAACAGGAGAGCTTAACTCTTTTAAAACTGACGGAAGAAGACCAGCTCTTTATAAGTTCAAAAGAAACAAAGCATATTCTTGGCAGAGAATAACGTCATATTTTTTAGCAATATTTTTAGTTTTTCATATTGTTCAGATGAGATTTTTAGATAAACCAAAAACAGTTATTTTAAATAACTCCACTTTTTATTATGTGAAAATAAAAAAAGACGATAAGTTAGAAAAACTCTCTAAAAAACTCGATATTAAAGTTTTTTCAAAAAATGAAGTTTATGAATTGGGTGAAAAGTTTCAAAAAATGAAACTTAAAGATAGTGAAGTTTTTGCTTTTTCTAAAAATAGCGGCGCTGCATTTTTATTAGAGGTTAGAAATACTTTTAAAAATCCTTTTATGGTAGCGATATACTCTGTTTTTGTTTTAGTTGCTTGTTTTCATGCTATGAATGGATTTTGGACTTTTTTAATGACTTGGGGATTTATAATTTCTAACAGATCTCAAAGAGTTAGTTTAAATATCTGTTATTGGATTATGCTTTTTATAATATCGCTTGGATTTGTATCTATTTGGTCGAGTTACTTGTATTAAAGGAATTTTTTATTATGGAAGAGAAAAAAGTTATTGTAATCGGTGGAGGCCTCGCTGGTCTTTCTGCTGCAATGAGTCTCGCTAAACAAAATATTTTTGTTTATCTAGTATCTCTTCTTCCGGCAAAGCGCTCGCACTCTGTTTGCGCTCAAGGTGGAATTAATGCGGCTATTTCAAAAAACCAAGGTGACTCTCCAATTCTGCACGCCTATGAAACAATAAAAGGTGGAGATTTTCTAGCAGATCAACCTCCAACTTTAGAGATGTGTTTAAATGCTCCATCGATCATAAAAATGTTAGATCAAATAGGATGTTTATTTAATAGGGATGAAAATGGTGATATCGATTTTAGAGGATTTGGAGGAACGCTATTTAAAAGAACTGCATATGTGAATTCTTCAACTGGTCAGCAGCTTGTATATTCATTAGACGAACAAGTCAGGAGACTAGAAGATAAAAACAAAATTAAAAGATTGGAAAATCATGAATTTATAAAACTAATAAAAGATAAAAATAATAGAGCAAGAGGCGCTATTTTTCAAAACTTACATGATCTGAATATTTTTGCTATAAAAGCTGATGCAGTAGTTGTAGCTGCTGGAGGTTTGGGGCTGATTTTTGGAAAATCTACAAATTCATATGCATGTACAGGAGTAGCAAATAGTATGCTTTTTACTCAAGGGATGAAACTTGCTAATCCTGAATTTATTCAAATCCATCCAACTGCAATTTTAGGTGAGGATAAATTAAGGCTTATATCAGAAGCAACAAGAGCAGAAGGCGCAAGAATCTGGGTATATGGAGATGATAAAAAAGAGATAGAGTTTCCAGATGGATCTATTAGAAAATGTGGCAAAACTAATGAAAAGTGGTATTTTTTAGAAGAGATGTATCCAGAATATAAAAATTTGGTTCCAAGAGATATCGCAGCTCGAGAAATTTTAAAAGTATGTGAGTTAGGTCTTGGCATCGATAAAAAAGATCAAGTCTATTTAGATGCAACTCATCTATCTGATGAAACTTTGAAAAAAATTGAAGCTCCTTTAGATATTTATAAAAAATTCACAGGAGAGGACCCTAAAAAATATCCAATGAAAATTTTTGTCTCTGTTCACTATACAATGGGGGGCGCTTTTGTAGATTGGCCAGCTACAGACGATATTGATAGGACAAAAAGATTTAGACAAATGACCAATATAGATAGCCTTTTCAATATCGGTGAGAGCGATTATCTATACCACGGCGCTAATAGATTAGGCGCTAATGCTCTTTTAGCTTGTATTTATAGTGGGCTAGTTGCTGCAAAAGAAATTCCAAGATTTTTAAAGAGAAATTCAAATGATTTAAAAGAAAATAATGAAGATTTAGATAAAGAGATAGAAAAAGAGATTGAACTAGAAGAAAAACTAAAAAATAAACTCTTGAATCAAAAAGGAGATGAAAATGTTTATCTTCTACATCAAGAGATGGCGAGTCTCATGCTAAAAAATGTAACGGTTAAAAGAAATAATAAAGATCTAAAAGATACGTATGAGAAATTAAAAGAGATAGAATCTCGCATTAAAAATATTGAGCTAGCAGATAAATCTCTAACTTTAAATCAAACCTACATTTTTGCAAGAGAGTTCCCCTATATGCTAAAATATGCATTAGCTATTACTAAAGCAGCAATAAAAAGAGATGAATCTAGAGGCTCTCACTTTAAAGGTGATTTCCCGAAAAGAGATGATAAAAATTTTTTAAAAACTACAATTGCAACGTATAATGAAGAAACAGAGGATATTGAAATTTCTTATAGAGATGTAGATACAAGACATTTTGATTTGGCAGATAGAACATATCAAAAAGATCAAAAAATTCCAGATATTAAAAATTATAAAAATTATGAAAAAGTTTTATGAAATATATCCTAAAAGTTTATAGAGGAACAAAAGAGAACCAGTTCTTTGAAGAGTTTGAGCTAGAATTTATCGAAGGCTCTAATGTTATCTCTGCGCTAATGCAAATTCAAAAAAATCCTGTTAATAAAAAGGGTGAAAAAGTATCTCCAATTAGTTTTGAGATGAGCTGTTTAGAAGAGATTTGTGGCGCTTGTTCTATGCTAATTAACGGCTATCCCAAGCAAGCTTGCACAGCTCTCATAAAACCCTTAATCGAAAAAACAAAAACTATTGTTTTAGCGCCACTTTCTAAATTTCATCTAATTAGAGATCTAGTAGTAGATAGATCAAAAATGTTTGAGCAGTTAAAAAAAGTTAGAGCTTGGATTGAAGTAGAAGAGATCGACTCAGAAGAGTTTGGTGTGAAAATCGATCCTAGCGTTAGAGACGCTCTATATGTTTTATCTAAATGTATGACTTGTGGATGCTGCTTGGAGGCATGTCCTCAATATAACTCTCATTCAAATTTTATTGGTCCTCAAGCAATCGCTCAAATCAATCTTTTTAACAATCATCCTCTTGGTAAAAATATTAAGGAAGAAAGGTTTTCAAACCTTGTAAAAGATGGGGGAGTATCTGACTGTGGAAATGCTCAAAATTGTAAAAGAGTGTGTCCAAAAGATATTGATCTTACAGAAGCTATAGCAAATGCTTCAAAAGATACAACAAAGTATCTGTTTAAAAGTCTATTTTCGAGAAAAAAAACTAAAGAAGAGTGTTAAGTCTTTATATTTACTGCTTTTTTCTTCTTTGATTTTATTGTAGTTTAAATGCTACAATATTTGTTATATGTAAAGATGAAATTGTTATACAGATTAATGGCTAAATCAATAAATTATAAAAAGAGTTTAATAGAAAGGCTTAAAAATCCTAAAGAAGCTGCAGCGTATCTCAATGCTGCTTTAGAAGATGAGGATATAAGAATTTTTCTTGTTGCTTTAAGAGATATAGCTGAAGCTCATGGTGGGGTTTCTTATTTAGCAAAAGAAGCAGATCTTAATAGGGAAAGCTTATATAGGACTTTATCTCTGCAAGGCAATCCGACAATTATCAATCTTTTTTTAATACTTGATGTCCTGGGATTAGAATTAAATATTAAGGCAGCTACTTAATCATTCTTTTACAACTCATAACAACTCTAAATTTTTTTTAATAAAAAATTCCTTGCGCTTTTTTTTACAAAGGATTAATTTATCGTACAAATTTTAACTCTGTGGCTATGGATAGCTTAAAAAATAGTGAACTTCAATTAAAACAAACATTAGGGAAAGAAAAAAACTAAGTACTATCGCGGTGGGACCCAAACATTTGTTTGCAGGCCTTGCCAGTTATATTTAGGAAAAATTTCCACTTAGAATAATGGTTGTAAGCACGTTTTTTAAGACCTAGCTGCGGAGTTCTTTTTATCTATAAACAAGTCGTTGAAAATTTAGTATCTCTTCTTTCGATATCTGATAGATTGCAATCTTTTACCTTAAAAAAATCTTTCAAGGTAGTTTTTATTTTTAGACTAAAATCTTCTTTTGAATATCTTTCTTTAAGAGGGGATAAAAAATTTTCATGAGATCTGTTTTTTCTATATTTTGGAGCAACTTTTGGGATTTTAAGATATTTTTTCATTTTTTTATCATCAAAATCCATTAAAAAAGATGTGTGGAGTAAAAAACGATCTTTTTTTATGTACATAGCATTTCCAGCTATTTTTTTATCATCTATAACAAAATCATTTTCCATTAATTTAAAATTATCTATTTCAAAAACTTTTTTATAAAAATTTTCAGCCCATCTTAAGATTGGCTCTGGAAAAAAAGTTATATCTAGCGATTTTTTTGAAAAAATAAAGGTTACAAATAATGTGTCAACATCTACATAAACACATCCTCCAGCTGTAAATCTTTTGAGTATTGGAATTCTATCTTCTTTAGTTTTTTTAACTTCTACTAAATCTCTCACATCATTAGAAATACCTAAAACTACTGAGCTAGAAGTTCCCTCATTGATAAGACAAAAGGGCCTGTCATAATTTTTTAATAAAATTTCTTCTAATTGGAGCTGCTCAAATATGTTTAACTTTTTTGTATGTATAAAATTTAGCATTTTTTTATTAGAAATTTTTTAAGGATTATTTTTTTTTAATTTGAAAGATATAGAGCTAACTTTTTTTCTTCTTTTTTTATCCTCTTCGCATTTTTCTAAAAGTTGATTTAGTTGATCTGCATCTAAAGGGAGAAATAAAAAGTCAAAAACTCCAGCTTTTGTAGCTTTTTCTCTATATGCTTTTTTTATGCTTTTAGTAATTAAAATTATAGGAGTTGTAAAAAGTCTTTTTCTCTTTTTTAACTGAAAACAAAGATCAATTGCATTTTCAATTTTCTCATCGATTATAACTAAATCTAAATTTGTAGTTTCTGCACTTTCAATTGCTAAAGGGGCTTCTTTTTTTTCAATAACATGAAATTTATCTTCTAAATTTTTTCTAAAAAATAGTTTTGTATTTAGATTTTGAGTGACTACTAATGCTAATGGCTTTTCTTGTATCATAAATTTATGTTAACAATAAATTTTAGTTTATGAAAGATTTTTTATTTTGAAGAGCTATTATCAAAATTGAAATATCAGCAAAAGATACTCCATTTATTTTAGAAGCTGTCTCTAAATTTTGGGGAGTGAATTTCATTAATTTTTCTATAGCTTCATATCTAAGTCCTTGAACTTTTTCAAAATTAAAGTTTTTAGGAAGTTTAATTTTTTCTAAATCCTTTAGTTTTTGAACATCTTTTTTTTGTCTATTAATATAGCCTTCATATTTTATCTCTAGCTCGATTTGATCGTTAACTTCTTTTTTATAATCAAAAAAATCTTCTGGATAATCTTTTAAAAGTTTTGCATAAGAATTTTCAACTCTTGAGAGTAGTTTTTTCAATGAAAAACTCCTCCCATCTATTGTTTTATGTATTTTAGATAGTCTGCTTACTTCACTTTTAATAATTTTCTTTTTTTCTTTTACTTTTTGATATTTCTCTTCATCTATTAGTCCCAGTTCATATCCATATTCTCTAAGGCGTAGATCCGCGTTATCTTGTCTTAATAAAAGTCTATATTCTGCTCTTGATGTGAACATTCTATAAGGTTCTAAAATCTCTTTTGTAGTTAAATCATCGATCATTACAGAGATGTAACTCTCATCTCTTTTCAAAATAAATTCTTCCTTTCCAAAAATTTTATTATATGCATTTATTCCTGCAATGAGTCCTTGCGCCGCTGCTTCTTCATATCCAGTTGTTCCATTTAACTGACCTGTAAAATATAGATTTTTTATAAGTTTAGTTTCCATAGTGGGATATATCTGAGTAGATGGCATGTAATCATACTCAATTGCATAAGCAGGTCTCATTATCTCGGCTTTTTCTAGCCCTACCATGCTTTGAATGAATTCTAATTGCGTTGAAAAGGGAAGAGATGATGATAAGCCATTTATATAATATTCAACGGTATTTAAGCCTTCAGGTTCTAAAAAAGCCTGGTGCCGATCTTTTTTCGCAAATTTCACAACCTTATCTTCAATAGACGGGCAGTATCTAGGACCTACCCCTTCTATCTTTCCTGAAAACAAAGCAGATTTATCTAAATCCCTTTTAACAACTTCAATAGTTCTTTTTGTTGTATAGGAGATATAACATGGAATTTTAAAATTTAATTTTTGCTCTACATCATCATATGAGAATCTTACATTATCATCAGGGTGTTGGGCCTCTAATTTAGAAAAATCTATGCTTCTTTTATGAACTCTAGGAGGTGTTCCTGTTTTTAATCTTTTAATCTCAAATCCTAAATTTTTGAGTGATGTAGATAAATTATTTGAACTTAGATCTCCCGATCTACCTCCAGAAAAATTTGAATCGCCAATATGCATCAGCCCCTTCATAAAAGTACCAGATGATAATATTACTGATTTAGCTTCAAATATCACTCCCTCAATAGTTGAAACGCCTGTAACGCAGCCGTTTTCACAAATAAGATCTTTTACAGTAAATTGCTTTAATTCTAAATTTGTGGTGTTTTCAAGTAATTTTTTCATTTCTAAAGAGTAATGGGCTTTATCTATTTGAGCTCTAGGCGCTCTAACTGCCCATCCCTTCGAAGAATTTAGCATCCTAAAATGAATCCCTGTCTTATCAGCGATCTTGCCCATGATACCGCCGAGCGCGTCTATTTCTTTTACAATATGGCCCTTTCCAATCCCGCCAATAGAGGGATTGCAACTAGCTTTTGCAATAGTATCTAAATTCATTGTGAGTAGTAGGGTTTTAGCTCCCATTTTACTAGATGCATGCGCAGCCTCAGAGCCAGCGTGACCTGCCCCTACAACTATAACGTCATATTTGATAGGATATTTCCACATAAAAGATATTTTAGATTAAAATAAAATTTTTATTTCTTTTTCTTATGACGATCGCGTCTTCTTCTTTTTTTTCTTTTGTGTTTTGCGATCTTTGCTTTTCTTTTCTTTTTTACTGAGGCCATAGTATTCCTGCTTTAATAAGTTAAACATCATATAGCAATATTAATAAAAAGTAAATAGCTCAAAAAATTAATTTTGTAAAAATTGTTTTACAAATGATTAACAAACTTTTTGAATTGATTGCACATTAAATTCAAATCCTAAAGAAGGTACCATTAAAATTAAATTTTGGAATTTGGGATGTCCTGCGGTCTATAGTAATGATTGCAGCTTTTCTATGAGATATAAAGGGCAATTGAGAATATTACCGTCCTTTTTTAAATTTCTAGGTGAGGAGCGAATTGACAATTTTGGATGATAAGTATCATTGTAAACTTTTAGGCTTTTTTTCTTCGTAGAATTTCCTGATTTGACTTCAATAGGGTAGATTAGACCATCTTGTTCTATAATAAAATCTAGTTCTGCCTTGCCTTCACTGGTCCAATAAAACAAGGAATAATGGCTATGCACAAGTTCTTGTGCGATATAATTTTCTGCTAAAGAACCCCGAAACTCTTGAAAAAGCTCATTTTCATGAATGAGAGTTTTGGCGGAAAGGTTGATCATAGCGCCAAGTAAACCCACGTCAACTAGATAAATTTTAAAAACATTTAAGTTTGCATAAGCCAAGAGAGGAATTTTTGGAGTGCTAATCAAAGAAGTCTTATTGATCAATCCAGCTTCAACTAGCCATTGCAGGGCAACTTCAAAATCTTTTGCTCTTGCTCCTGTGCGAATTGCAGAATAAATGAATTTTTTATTTTCCTTTGCTAATTGATTAGGTATAGAGGTCCACACTTGGTTAATTTTCATAATATGCTCTTTAGGAGCATGTTTAGCAAAATCTAAACTGTATGCTTTCAAAATATTATTTTGAATCTCTCGTACTTTAGAAAAATTTTGTGAATCTATATATTCAACAATGGCTTCTGGCATTCCCCCAATAAATAAATATTCTTTGAAATATGTTAATAGTTTTTCGTGCAAATTCAAAGGTAGAGGCTCTATGTTTTTTAGCTCTTCAATAAAATTTTTTATTCGAGTTTCTTTTAAAGCTTCAAGAAATTCTAAAAAACTTAAAGGATATAATGTCAAAAATTGAACCTTCCCTACAGGGAAACCTTTTACGTGGGCTAGTTTAACCCCAAGTAAAGATCCAGCTGCAACAATATGCTGCTTAGGAGCATTTTCATAAAAATACTTGAGACTATTTAGTGCGTTTGGACATTCTTGAATTTCGTCAAAAATTAGAAGGGTTTTTCCTTCTATTATTTCAGAGTTCATTTCAATTCTCAAAGATTTCAATATTATTTTAGGGTCTAAACTTTCATCAAAAAGTTTGCAGAGCCTGGGATTATCTTCAAAATTAAGATAAATTGTATTTGTATATTCTTCGTCTCCAAATTGCTTTAATAAAAATGTCTTGCCCACTTGCCTAGCTCCCATAAGAAGCAAAGGTTTTCTTTTAAGTTGGTTTTTCCAGGTATAAAGATTTTTTAAAGCTTTTCTTTTCATAATCTTGATTTTATCAGATTATTACATTTATTCGTACCAAAAAATGGGTTTATCAACACTTATTCGTACCAAAAAGTGTTGCCAACAACATTTATTCGTACGAATAAATGTTGTTATAAATGTAAGCATCTAATGTAGAATGTGTTGCGAATTAATCGAAAAATCCCAGTAAATTCAAGCTTTTTAGTTAACTCTTTGATCTCAATTATCGGTAGGATATTCGGCAAAGGTATCCGCCTGATCTTCTATCTCAGTTGTATGAAGCGGTGTATAGTTCTCAAAACGAGCTATCTCTTTTCTAAAGGAAAGATTCACAGATCCAACAGCGCCATGTCTATTTTTAGCAACTATTAGCTCTGCTTGTCCTGGTTTGTCATATGGATCGTAATATTCACGTCTAAGCAAGAAAAACACTAAATCACTATCTTGCTCTAAACTATTATGAACAATAATGCCGTTTGCGACAAAATTATGAACTTCTTCGACAGTAGCATCATATACATCTTCAACTTGGAGTTTTTCTATGGATTTTATTTCGTCCCAATTTACTTTTGTGTTTTCAGGAGTTGCTATCTTATCGTTTATGTTTAAATTTTCTAAATTTACCCAGCCTTCTTGTTTTAAAAATGGATGATTAGCACTTGCTTTGATTTCTCTACCCGATTTAGTCTTTAATTTGAAAACTTGTTTTTTTCCTGAATAAAAAACTTTTGTCATTTTTCTTTTTTTTATCTTTAAGTCTTTATCTATTCCTAAAACATTAATTGGTTTTTGATTTTTTCTCTCTGCTAGTTCTTTTATAGTATAAGGCTTCCCTGTATCAGCATCTATTATTTGAGTGTCTGAGCTTAGACATCCGGATTCTCTTAGATCACTCATCATAGGCCGATGACCTGTTCTCTCTTCAACCCTTCTAGATAACTGAGATAAACAAAGAATTGGAATATTTAGCTCTCTTGCTAAATTTTTAAGCATACGAGAAATTTCAGAAACTTCATTTTGTCTATTTTCTAAAGAGCGAAGATGTCCAGAACCGGAGAGTAATTGTAGATAATCTATAACTAAAAAATCTATGTCAAAAGCTTCTTTCATTCTTCTTGCTCTTGCTCGAAGATCTGTGATTTTTAAAGATGGTTGATCATCAATGATAAATGGTTTTTTTTGGATGGAATTTACACAAGATACAATCTTTTGATATTCACTTCCATCCAATGATCCTGTTTTTATTTTTTCTGATTCTACCTCTGATTGAGAGCAGAGGATTCTATGTAATATCTGCTCAGCTGTCATCTCTAATGAAAACATTCCAACTGATTTGTTATTTTTAAAACAGACGTTTTCAGCTATATTTAGAGCTAGAGCTGTTTTTCCCATGGCAGGGCGAGCTGCTAAGATCATGAAATTGGATTTAGAGAATCCATTTATCATATTATCTAAATCTAAAAAATGTGTAGAAATACCAGTTATTTTAGAATCATCAGGGCCTCTTTGCAAAAACTTTTCTTGTTTTTCTTGAAGTTCTTTTAAATAAGGAATACCACTCTCTGATTTTAGACCTGATAAAATATCTTTTATCTGAAGATGTTGATGGGAATTTACACTTTGTGAGATTTGAAAAAATTTGTTTTGTGCATCATCTAAAGTATTTTTTACATCTTCAGGTTCTAATAGAACATTTTTTTCGATTATATCTGTTGCATCTAACATTTTTCGAAGAAGAGATTTATCTTTTACGATCTGTACATACTCTTCGATGTATGCACTAGTTCCTGCAAATTGCGCAAGTGTTGTAAGATATGCAACTCCTCCAACATCATCTAAAATATCTAGCCTTTTTAGCTCTTCAGCTACGATATGGATATCACAGGGCCTATCTTTTTTATAAGCCTCTTTTAATACTTTAAATATCTTTTTATGCTCGGTGTAATAAAAGTCAGTGTCATCTAAATTATCCGCTGCTGTATTTAAACTATTTACAGAGGTGAGTGCGCATCCTAAAACCATCATTTCAGATTCTTTTGAGTTAGGTGCTGTTTTTACTTTAATGCTTTTTTTTGCCATATTTTTTTAAAAGGGTTAGATTACTTTTTAGAGTAACAGAAAAAAAAATTCTTAAAAAAGAAAAAATACACAAATATTAAAATGTAGAAAATAGTATTTATGTTATTTGTCAGACAAATGATAAAAAAATGTTTGGTAATTATCACGTTATTCAAAATATCCGTGATGATTTATGCAAGCAAAGAGCTGACGGAAGAGGTAACTATTTCCAAAATGGAAATAGTTAAAGTCCATTTATTTACAAAAGGTAAGATTTAAGTCTGAATGGAGGTGGAGAGACGCATTCAGAACTTTTGAATGGTCAAAACTATCAGATAATTTATACCTTATACAATCTCTTGATGCGCCGATGCTTTTCGTCCTGATCTTGTCTCCATTGCTTGGTATGAAAGTGATTTTTACATTTAGGACAGTTCCAAGAGCCATCCCCATTGTCATTAAGGGTGATAGTCTTTCCTTCATCTCCGAAACATGTTGAACAATATGGACCAGATCTTTTCAGTTCCTTGATTATCCACATGATATTTCCATCAGATTGATGTTCTATGCTCTGCTGTAGGGAGAGCTTAGTATCTAATTCGTAAATTTTTTCTTCTGCATTTAGCAAATTCTCAGTAAGTTTCACAAGTTGCTGTTTCATCTCGAGAAAGTCCAATTTCTGATCTACTTCCTTGATCGCTTTTAGTCCTTCTGAAACAACTTTTACGCAATTTATGGAAATTTTAATTGCCTCGATCGCTGCCACGATATCTATCATGTATTGCCTCCGCAGAAATAGATTTCAATACCAAAAAAACAAATATATAAAAATCTTGCTTTTTCAGCAATGTTGCATTTTGTAAATTATTTAGAGTTTTTTATGATTTTGTAATCTTCTATAATTTTTTTTAAATCAGTCTCCAAAATTGATATCGGTCTCTTAAATTTAATTGATCTAAACGGAAAGAGAGGGATTCGAACCCTCGATACCCTTGCGGGTATGCGTCCTTAGCAGGGACGTGCTTTCGGCCACTCAGCCATCTTTCCTGAAAAACTACTTAAATAATACGGTGTTTTCTATTTTAGAGCAAATCATTCACTTGTCAAAAAATTATTTTCATATAGAGCGTTTTTTACAAAATCAATCCATTTTTGGTCTGCTTTAACGTTGGGTTTTACCGTGTACCTTACTAAAAAAAGTCCTTTTTCAGTCTCAATTATTTTTGCCCATTCGTTTTCTGCTCTTGGACTTGGAGGAGAGATTGCCCAGGTTAAAAAAATGCTATTTTGATCTTCGAAAATAATTTGTTCATTCCAGAGTTTCTTGGGAATTTTATTTTTTATTAGCGATAACCAC
Organism: Candidatus Anoxychlamydiales bacterium; assembly: GCA_011065045.1. Classification (GTDB taxonomy): domain Bacteria; phylum Chlamydiota; class Chlamydiia; order Chlamydiales; family SM23-39; genus JAAKFX01. The sequence goes on along the minus strand of JAAKFN010000003.1, from coordinate 2,869 downwards.
TCTCTACAATATATTGCTTTGTAAAAAGGTGTTTTGAAAATGTGTGCTGAAATTAATTCAGTCCAATTATATACATTTTCATCTGCTTTAGTCCATTCAAAGATTGATGATGTGGAAGAATCTTCTTTATAATCAAGATGCCAAATGTTTTTAAAATCTTCTGTAGAGATGGTTTTATTGTGATGTCCAAATAAAACCAAGGGAAAAATAAATATTAACAATACAGAAAAGTATTTTTTTGTGTTCAAAAGCATGAGAAAACCTCTATTTTTTTAGAATTTAAAAGAAAGTATTATGAAGGATTTATCTTATTTTATTCAATATGATGTGACTGAGAGAGTTTTTTGCCATTTAAAGCATTGAAATATGTCGTCGTAAGAGAGCCATCAGGGTTTTGAACAACTATGCTATAAACGGGCAGAAAAATCTCAGTTTTATTTTTGATTGCAAAATCATTTCCAAAAGCTGATCTAGCAAGACCCTCTATTTGAGATGGTCTAAATTTTTTAGAGATTCTAGCTGCATATCTACCTGCTTTTGAGACAATAGATTGATCGATCCTAGTCTCAGGTATTACTTGCAGTCTAGGGCTTTGAAAATGAAGTCTATAATTATTGCCGCTTTGAACGATTAGATTTTTTCTTCTACAGTTTTCTATCCATTGATCTAAAAGATCATTTTCAACGTTTAAGATCTTAGAGAGAGTCTCTCTATCTAATAAACCCCCTCTGGATACTAAGGTATTTATAATTTTAAAATCATCTTTGTCAGCGCCTGCTCTAATACAGTCTTTAAAACCATGAGACATATCCCAAGTAGATGTGTTTATCACCATCTCACCGTCTGTTAAACTCCATAAAATTATTCCCTCTCCAGTTTTATCTTGCGTGCGGTTATATTTTACTTCCATTAAAAGGTATGGATGGAACTTTAGATCAGGCTCTAAAAAACTGTGAGAAGCATCTTTTAAAAGCTCATGTCTGTGAGCTTCCATGATATTTTCTGCAGAATATCTAACTTCTAAAGTATTAAACTTTTTTCTAGAAATGAAATCATAGATATAAACTCTAGCTTCCGGATAATTAAACCAAATCCATGATCCAATAAAAATTATAAATATAAAAGACGTAACAATAGAAAGCAGCCGCATACTTTAATCCATAAATTTAAGCTCTCCTAAATTTCATATTAACTTTTAAATTTATTCTTTCATAGATAAAAGAAATTCAGTGTTATTATTTGTCTTTTTTAATCTAGATAATAGTAAGTTCATAGCATCAACTGGAGTAAGATCAGCAAGTCCTTGTCTAAGTAGATACATTTTTTCTAACTCATCTGGATGGTATAAAAGCTCTTCTTTTCTTGTTCCACTTTTAATGATATCGATAGCAGGAAATATACGTCTTTCAGCGAGTCTTCTATCCAAGACAAGCTCCATATTTCCAGTTCCTTTGAACTCTTCGAAAATTACTTCATCCATTCTAGAGCCAGTATCCACTAAAGCAGTAGCTATAATAGTGAGTGATCCGCCTTGCTCTATATTTCTTGCTGCTCCAAAAAATCTTTTTGGTTTATGTAGCGCATTAGCATCGATACCACCTGTTAGGATTTTACCGCTATGTGGTTGTACGGTATTGTATGCCCTTGCAAGTCTTGTTAAAGAATCTAATAAAATGACTACATCTTTTCCACTCTCTGTTAGTCTTTTCGCTTTTTCGATTACCATGTCAGCTATTTGAACGTGTCTCTCTGGTGGCTCATCAAAGGTAGAAGAAATAACTTCTCCTTTAACGATTCTGATCATATCAGTTACTTCCTCAGGTCTTTCATCAATTAAAAGAACCATCAAAAAGATATCAGGATTATTTTGTTCTATTGAGTTTGCTATGTTTTGAAGCAGAACTGTTTTTCCAGCTTTTGGAGGAGAGACGATCATTGCTCTTTGGCCTTTTCCAATAGGCGCTGCAAGATCCAATACTCTTGTCGATAGCTTTTCTTTTGTAGTTTCCATAATTAGTCTTTTATCAGGATAAAGCGGTGTCAAGTTTTCAAATAAAACTCTCTCTTTTAAAATTTCTGGAGTTTTTTCATTGATCAATTCAACTTTTAATAGAGCAAAGTATTTTTCTTTTTCTTTTGGAGCTCTTATTGTTCCATACAATATGTCTCCCTTTTTTAATCCAAATCTTCTGATTTGTGCAGGAGATATATAAATATCTTCAGCGGAAGGTAAGTAGTTATAATTAGGAGATCTTAAAAAACCAAAACCATCTGGCAAGACTTCTAAAACTCCTTCTGCAAATAAGACTTCTTCAGGTTTTGAAGAAATTGCTTTTACAATTTCAAAAACTACTTGGGATTTTGTTAAAGATCCTAAATTTTGAAGACCAATAGATCTGCCGTATTCTTGTAATTGATCTACATGCATTCTCTGAAGTTCTGATACTTTTGTTACTTTTTTTATGGTATTTTGCGTTCCAGAGTTAGTTCGATCAGCTTTTTCTTCATTCATGAAAGATTTCTCCTATTAAAATTTTTTGAAGGTTATTGAAAGTTTTTTTATGTTTTTTTCTAAATCAGATAAATTTTGATTATTTTCGATTACAAAATCTGATAATTTTTCTGTTTTTACCTCAGAGAGTTGTCTTTGTTTTCGAAGTGTATAATCTTTATCTTTATATCTTTTTTTTGCAATAATATCTTTTGTGGTTATGGTTATCACTATATCAAAAAAGCTCTGATAACCTATTTCAAAAAGAAGCGGAATTTCTACGACAAAAAAATCAAAGTTTTTGTTTTTAACTCTATTATACTCTTTCTCAATTTCAATTAAAACTTTTGGATGAATTAACCCTTCGAGCTTTTTTAG